>JBOICJ010000315.1:0-29244 GCA_050740035.1 Stenotrophobium sp.
GATCGCGATCTTGAGCTGGTCGTTCTGGTCGAGACGGAAGCGGCGGATCAGTTCGTCGCTGACCGAGGATTTGCCGGCGCCGCCGGTGCCGGTGATGCCGAGTACCGGCGCGCCGCGCGCTGCGCCGGCCTTGTGCAGCTTGTCCGCCATCGCCGGCGACAACTTGCCGGCTTCGATCAGCGTGATCAGGCGCGCCAGCGCGCGGCGGTCGCCGAGCTGGGTCTTGGCGAGCAGTTCTTCGGGTTTGCCGTCCAGCGTGTGCGTGGCGCGCTGGACCATGTCCTTGATCATGCCCTCGAGGCCGAGCTTCTGGCCGTCCTGTGGCGAGTAGATACGGCCGACGCCGTAGTCGTGCAGTTGCTTGATTTCCTCCGGCACGATCACGCCGCCGCCGCCGCCGAAGATCTTGATGTTGTCGCCGCCGCGCTCCTTGAGCATGTCGACCATGTACTTGAAGTACTCGACGTGGCCGCCCTGATAGCTGCTCAGCGCGATCGCGTGCGCGTCTTCCTGCAACGCAGCGGTGACGACGTCCTCGACGCTGCGGTTATGGCCGAGATGAATCACCTCCGCGCCGAGCTGCTGGATGATGCGGCGCATGATGTTGATGGCGGCATCATGGCCGTCGAACAGCGAAGCGGCAGTGATGAAGCGCAGCGGCTTGCGCTCGGGTGCGGGCAGGTTCTGGGCGGTGGCGGTTTCGGTGTTCATGGAGAGATTTTCAAAGGGATTTTCAGATACGCGCAGGTTACTCCGTGGGGCCGTCGGGCACGATGACCCAAACAGACGAGTTTAGTGACAGAATTTGCGATATTCGACAGTAAGGCGAGGTTGCTTCCACAGGCAGATGAGCAGATTGGTGCAGAATCAGGCGGTGACGGAAAATGGAACGATTGCCACGGCCTTCGTGCGCCAGGCGCTGGGTGCGCTGGAGCGTCGCGGCCTCGATCCGGTGCCGGTGCTGCGCCGTGCCGGCATCGATGCGGCTGCGCTGGAATCCGACACCGCGCGCGTCAGCGCCGAGGCTTTCGGTACGCTATGGCTGGCGATTGCCGAAGCGCTGGACGATGAACTGTTTGGCCTCGATTCGCGGCCGATGAAAGTTGGCAGCTTCGCCACGCTGTGCTACCTGATGCTGCACACGACTACGCTGCGCGAGGCGCTAGTTCGTGGCGCGCGCCTGGTCAACCTGCTGATCGACGACACGCGGATTGAACTGGAACTCGGCGACGATGAGGCGGCGATCCGTTTTGTCGATACCGGCGACCTGCCGCTGGAGCGCCGCATGTTTGCGCACGAGACCCTGTTCGTGATGCTGCATGGCCTGATGTGCTGGCTGGTGCGGCGGCGTATCGGCGTCCGCAAGGCGTATTTCTCGTACCCACGGCCGGCGTGGTTTCGCGAGTACCGACACATTATCGGTGATGAGTTGTCGTTCGATGCGCCGGAAACGCGCTTCGAATTCGGCGGCATGGATCTGTCGGCCGCGGTGGTGCAGACCGAGCGTTCGGCACACGAATTTCTCAAGGGTGCGCCGCGCAATTTCATCGTCAAGTACCGCAATCCGCAGAGCGTGTCGGTGCGTGTGCGTCACCTGCTGCGTGAGACCGCGCCGGAAGACTGGCCAACCTTTGCGGCGCTGGCCGCGCATCTGCGCCTGCACCCGACCGCGCTGCGGCGGCGGCTGGAGGAGGAGGGTTCGTCGTATCGCGCCGAGATGCACGCGCGCCGCCGCGACCTGGCGCTGGAATATCTTGCCGATCCGCAGCGCAGCGTGCTGTCGATTGCGCAGGCGCTGGGCTTTGCCGAGGCCAGCGCGTTTCACCGCGCGTTCCGCCAGTGGACCGGCGTCAGCCCCGGCCGCTACCGGCGCGAATCGCGCGTTTGAGCGCCACCCGCTCTCGTATCGTTAGAGGGAAAGTTTGTTATAATTTATTAATAAAATTAAATAATATTAAATAAAATATAACTAATAAATATCGAGCAGGAACGAGAGCGGGTGGCTGTGAAACGAGGTCAGGACGTTCCTGCATCCGCCGTCTCGGCGCGCGCGGCCGGCGGTTTGGAGGCGGGCAGGAAATTTTCGGCCAGCGCCTGGTAGACCGGTTTTCCGCAGACCAGCTTGGACGCGCCGGCGGCAATGAAGACCGTGGCGAGAATCGGCAGGATCAATGCGTGATCGTCAACCATTTCCATGACAATCACCGCGCCGGTCATCGGCGCCTGGGTGACGCCGGTGAAGTAACCGGCCATGCCGAGAATGATCATTGCCGCCATCGGCACACTGGGCAGCAGCAGGGCGAGGTCCGCGCCGACGCCGGCACCGGTGGACAGCGACGGCGAGAAGATGCCGCCCGGCACGCCGGTGAGGTAGGACAGCACGGTCGCCAGCAGTTTGTAGATCGGGAACATCAACTGGTGCGGCGGCTGCCCGGCCATCAGCAGGTCGCGGGCTTGCTGATAGCCGGTGCCGTAGGAGCTGCCATTGGACAGCCAGCCAATCAGAGCGACAGCGCAACCCAGTCCGAAAGCCATTGCAATGGGCCGCCCTTTGGCGAGCGGCAGGATGCGCCGGCTCAGCGAGAGAATCAGGCGGCTGAAGATGCCGCCGAGCAGTCCGCCAACGATGCCGCACAGCGGCACTGCAATCCAGTCCGTCGCTGTAGGCAGATGCACCATGGCGCGGCCGAAATAAATGTAGTCGCCGAGGATGGCGGTGCTGACCACGCCGGCAATGACCACGGCGGTGAGCAGCGTGCCGGTGGTGCGTTCCTCGAACGAACGCGACAGTTCTTCGATGGCAAACACGATGCCGGCGATGGGGGTGTTGAACGCCGCCGCGATGCCGGCTGCGCTGCCGGCCAGGACCAGGCCGCGCTGCATCGCCTGGTAGGGCACGCGGCTCCAGCGTCCGAGCGCGTCCATGATGGCCGCGCCGACGTGCACGGTAGGGCCTTCGCGGCCGATCGATGCGCCGCACAGCAGGCCCAGGATGGTCAGGCACAGTTTGCCTGCGGCGATGCGCATCGACAGTAATCTGCCGCGATCCTTTTCGTCGGTGACGTTGAGCGCGGCTATGGCCTGCGGAATGCCGCTGCCCTGCGAACCGGGAAAGGCCCGTATCGTCAGATAGGCAATCAGGGCCAGGCCCACCGGGGTGACGAACAGGCCCAGTACGGGCCAGTGTGCAATCAGCTGAGCATGCCGGCTCAGCGCCCAGTTGCAGGCGGTGGTGAAACCCGCCGCGCAGAGTCCGACGATCAGCGCGCCGCCCCAGAAAACCAGACGGGTCTGCCAACCGGCAAGGTATTCGAGGCGCGACATGGACTTCCGGGAAAAGGCGGTTGAGAGTCGGCACAGTTTATTGCATGAGCAGCCTTGCGCGCTGGGGCGGGCGATCGCGCGCAGTGCAAAAACCGCCGGACTGAATTCAATAACGATAGAGCAGGAACAGTCCGGCCATGAACTGGCCGCGCGCTTCGATCAGCGGGCTGTCATCGGAACTGCCCAGCGAGCGTTGTGCGGCGCCGACGCCTTCCATCAGCCAGTGGTGGGTGATGAACCAGGTGGCGTTGGCACCGAAGCTGACATGGCTCAGGCCGCCGATGGCGCTGTAGGGCGCGTAACCCGAGCGCGCCGATTGTGCCGCCGTGATGCCGTAATAACTCTGCTGATGGCGGCCGTCGGCGAAGGTGACGGATGGGCCGATCATGAGGAAGAAGCGGTCGTTGCCGACCACCGGCGCGTAGGCGCTGAGATCGCCGACCCAGCCGTTGTAGCCGCCAAAGCTGCGGCGGACATCGGCGCGCAGCACCAGCGGGAAAATCACGTATTCCGCAAATAGTTTCAGCTCCGGGCTGGGGTTGATGTTGCCGAGGCCATGCAGGTGTTGTTCATCCAGATGTTCCCTGCGGCCAAGGTCGTAGGTGATCGCTGCGCCGATGCGGTGGGCGTGGCCGATGGACAGGTTGACGCCGATGCCTTCGCCCAGCGAGGCAAAGGCGATGTCGCGGTAGCGGACGTCGAAGGTCGGTGCGGGCTGGAAGCGGTATCGGTCGGAGCCCGGATAGAGCGGCGATTCTTCTGCGCCCAGACCAAACTGTGCCTGCCAGGTCGGCGGGTTGTTGATGTAGCGCGATTCCAGCGCGACGCCGCCCGAGTATTGCCATTCGGCCATCGGCGATTGGGTCTGTGCCAGGGCCTGCGGC
This sequence comes from Stenotrophobium sp., assembly GCA_050740035.1. Lineage (GTDB taxonomy): Bacteria > Pseudomonadota > Gammaproteobacteria > Nevskiales > Nevskiaceae > Stenotrophobium. Next base: position 4,209 of record JBOICJ010000315.1, read on the forward strand.
GCGAACATGACGCAGACCAGCAGCCCGGCAAGTGCCCCGAGAGCAACAGTCACGCGTACCGCCGATGTGTCCGTGCCGAAATTCATGTTGGAGACTGCTCCTCAGAATCAGTGTCTGGCTGACGGGTGCAGCATTGCAGAAGTCGGGTGGACAGTGAAGGGCCGCGGATTTTGATCGCAGCCCGGCCTCGATAGTCGAGCGGCCTGCTTCCAGGATGGCGACGGGGCCGCCACGATCCACGCCGCCGGAATGATTTTATAAAGGTAAATCAAGGCACTGAGTCTTATATGCGACAGTGCCGAAGATCGACCGGGATTCCGAGTAGACCTGAATAAAAGCTCGGATTAAGGTTTCAGACTTTCATACACGCGAGTGCCACCGATGACGTATTCATGCTGAAACTTCTGCGCGGCATGGTTCTGCTGGGACTGTGCGCCGCGACGGTTGCGTGGGCGGCCAAGCCGGGCGACGCCGCGCCGGCATTCTCGGCGGTGTCGCTGCGCGATGGAAAAACCGTGCGCCTCGACGATTTTCGCGGCCAGGTGGTGTACCTGGATTTCTGGGCGAGCTGGTGCGGGCCCTGCCGCGAATCGTTTCCGCTGATGGAGTCGTTGCGCAATGAACTGCACACGCAGGGTTTTGAAGTGTTGGCGGTCAATCTCGACGCGCAGCGCGCGGACGCCCTGAAATTCCTCAGCCATCAGGATGTGCATTTCCCGGTGGTGGCGGTCAGTGGCGACACGGTGCCCGAGCGCTATGGCATTGCGTCCATGCCGGCCGCGTATATCATTGACCGCAAGGGAACCGTGCGGGCCGTACATGCGAGCCTGCGCAAGGATCAAGTCAAAGAAGTCCGCGCATCGATCGTGGAACTGTTGCAGGAGGGGGCAAAGTGAAAATCAGAGTAATCGCGTGTGCGGTGATGATATTGCTGCTACTGGGCGGCTGCGTGCAGTCGGTCAAGCCCTGGCAGCGGGGAGATCTGGCGCGGCCTGAGATGGCGTTCGATGCCGATGCGCAGGCCAGCGCCCAGCAGGATCACACTTACGTCAGCAAGGAAGCGGCCTCGGGCGGCCCGACCTTGGGTGGCGGCGGCTGCGGGTGCAACTGATGAACAGCCCGAAGAAGTCACCCAACGCGGCCTTGCTGGCGCTGACTGCCACAGCCCTGTGCCTGCCCGGGTATTCGCGTCCGGCGCAGGCCTGGGCCGATTCCGACGTGCACACCGGCTATCGATATTCCGCGTATCGCGAGTCGGCGTTGCCGGCGGACAAGAACAGCACCGGCCTCGAGGCATCGCGCTATCACGTCGATACGCACCAGTTCAATGTGCTGTGGCCGTCCGGCGAGCAGATGGATTTTGCCGCCGATCTGACTTACGAAACCATGAGCGGCGCATCGCCGTGGTTCATCGTGCCGGATGCCAATGGCAAGCCGGTACAGGTCATGAGCGGTGCCACCATCCACGACCAGCGCGAGGCGTTGCAACTGCACGGCCGGCGTTATCAAGAAGACGCGCGACAGACGCTGCTCGGCGGCGTCTCCCATGAGCGCGATTATCTGAGCGTCAACGGCGGGCTTGAAGGCGAGTGGGATTTCAACCAGCAGCAGCAGACCCTGAGCGTAGGCGCCGGATATTCCTACAACCGGCTTGATCCGACCGACGGCGAAAGCAGCGCTTATCCCAATCGCATCGCGCACGCCAGCAAGGATACGGGCACGGTCTATGTCGGTTTCAGCCAGGTACTGGGCCCGCAAACGGTGGCGCAGCTTGGCTTGAGTTATGAGCGCGAGAACGGCTATTTGTCGGACCCGTACAAAGAGGCTTACGTCGCCGGCAACGTGTTGCAGGATCATCGGCCGGATCGCCGCAACGAATACGCGGCCACGGCAAGGCTGCGGCATTATTTCGACGCCGCCGATGCCGCGCTGCATCTGGACTATCGTTACTACCGCGACAGCTGGGGCATCGCCGCCAGCACGGTGGAACTGGGCTGGTACCAGAATCTACCGTGGCAGCTGCAGGTGGTGCCGGCGGTGCGTTACTACACGCAGGGTTACGCCAATTTCTATCAGCCGTTCTATCTCGCGGCCCGGCCCGACGGCGATTATTCCAGCGACTACCGCCTGTCCGCCTACGGTGCCTTGAGCATCCGTCTGGGCGTGATGAAGAACTGGCGCGAATGGTCGTTCTCGCTCAGTGGCGAGCGCTATCGCAGCGGCGGCGGTTATGCCGCGAAAGGCGGCGTGCAGGAGAATCCGGGACTGGTGGATTTCAGCGTGATCAGCGCGGCACTGAGCCGCCGGTTCTAATCGCGATGGAGTGCCATCGTTACGCGTTCCGGGCGATGGGCAGTCCGTGCGAATTGCGGCTCTATGCGCCAACACGCACTCGCGCCGATGCGGCCGCAGCAGCGGGTCGCGCCGAGATCGAGCGGCTGGAGCAGAAATATTCCCGTTATCGCGACGACAGCGTCACCAGCCGCATCAACCGCTCGGCGGGCGATGCCGCCGGGATCGAAGTGGATGCCGAAACTGCGGGCTTGCTGGATTACGCGGCGCAGGCTTTCACTCAGAGCGGAGGACGTTTCGACATTACCTCGGGCGTGCTGCGGCAGGCTTGGGATTTCAAGGCCGGTAAATTGCCGCAGCAGGCGCAGATCGACTTGCTGCTGCCGCGTATCGGCTGGAACAAATTGCGCTGGAAAAATCCGCATCTGCTGTTGCCGCTGGCCGGCATGGAGCTGGATTTTGGTGGCTATGTGAAGGAGTACACCGCAGACACGGTGGCGCAAACCTGCCGCGACGCTGGCGTCGCGCATGGATTGGTCGAGCTGGGCGGCGATATCGCCATCATCGGGCCGCACCCGGATGGCACGCCTTGGCGCGTCGGCGTGCGCGATCCGCGCCTGCCGGAGCAGGCGGTGGCGGTGATCGACCTGCGCGCCGGTGCGATCGCCAGCAGCGGCAATTACGAGCGCTACCTGGATATCGGCGGCGTGCGCTACTGCCATATCCTCGATCCGCGCAGTGGCTGGCCGGTGCAGGGCATGGCGGCGGTCAGCGTGATCGCGCCGCAATGCCTGGTGGCCGGCACGGCATCGACCATTGCCATGCTGATGGGCGATGACGCGCAGAACTGGCTGAATGCGCTGGGCCTGCCGTATCTCTGTGTCGATGCCGCAGGCGGCATGAGCGGTACGCTCGAGACGACTGCGAGCTGCCGCCAGATTCGCGCCATCGAGAGTTGAGCCGCCGTCCCGACAGGCCTGGAAATGGCGGCTTATCCAGGAATCACGATTAAAATATTGATTAATATAATCAAATTATTACATTAAATTATTAAAGTCATTTAGCGGGACATTTTTATCCGAGTAGACCTGAGTATTTACTCGGATTAATCTGGTCGCAGTGAGCCGACTGTTCGGGCAGTTTCTAGAGCGCACGCAACTCAAGTGGAGGCTGGGTGATGAGAGTGTATGTCGCGGCGTTAACGCCTGTGGTGCTGATGCTGGTGGCCTGCGGCCAGTACACGCTGCCGGCGAATTCCACGTCCGGCAATTCAGGCTCGGCGCCGTCCACGAGTCTTGCCGCGACCAAGAGCTGTGACGATCTGTTCAGCCAGCGCGTGCAATCGAGCCTCGATTTCTGCCGCACCTGCCATATCCCAAGTGGCGTTGCCGATACGCCCGGCACCAGTGCGGCGACGCAGGGCAATCTGTTCCTGCTGTCCTCGGATAAAAGTCAGGATCTGCAAAATCTCAAAACCGCCTGGCAGAACCTTGGCGGCAATAATCCGATCTCGCGGCTGCTGCTGATGCCTTCGGGGCAGGATACGGTCTCGCATGCCGGCGGCACGCCGTGGCCCAAGAACAGTCAGGCTTATCTCGACATGGCGGCGCTGCTCGCCGGATTTGCCGACCCCAAGGCCTGCCTGTTGCCCTCGACCGCGGCCGACGCGCCGGCACTGCCGCTGCTGGGCAGTTCGCACGGCGGTCATCTCTGGGATGATTTTTGTGCCGGCAAGCCGGACAGCACGCCGCTGCCGGATGATCCCCGCACCTTGGTCGTGCCCGGGGTCGACAAGGGCAAGGCGGTCTACATGAATGCCTACTGGCAAACCTGCCAGATCAACGACAAGCCGGCGAATTGCGGCGAACAGCGCGCGCGCGTGGCGCGGGGCTATCCGCTCATCGCGGGCGCCGGGCAGGTTGGCGCGGGCACGTTTTTCTCCGGCAGTTCCTCCTCGTCCAGTTATGCCATTTCGTCGAGCGCCTACAACAGCCTGTGGAAGCAGGCCTGGGGTTTGAAGGCGCGACCGGATAATTTCGACCAGCTGGCGGCCGAGCGCTGGGGTACGCCGCTGAGTTCGACGCGTAATCCGTATCCGCTGCCGGGCGAAGATGCCAACAAGACCAACGGCGGCAGCGGCCAGTTGCCGATGGCGCTGACCCAGCTGCGCAATGCCGACGGCACCTGGACCGGCAAGATCAATGTCACGTGCAGCGTCTGCCATGGCGGGCAGGTCGGCAGCGCCAGTGACGGGCCGGGACTGGGGCCGGTCTACGGCAATAACAGTCTCAGCGACATCACCGTATTTTTCACCGATCTGTCCGCGATCGCACCGGCGCAGTCGGCGCTGGCGGTGATTGCGCAGAACAAGGTGCGCGGCACCGGCAACATCACCAATTTCCAGTTGTTCGGATTGCTGACGCTGACCGATCCCAATGAACTGCCGTATTACCTGACCTTGCAGACCCAGCCTTCGACCGGCACCGAAGATCCGCCGATCTGGTGGAACCTGGGGCATCGTCCCAGCAAGTTCTACGACGGCGGCCAGGTGACGGATTCCAAGCGCATCGAACTGTCGTTTCACTTCCAGGGGTTCCCGACCAATCCGGATCTCACCGCCGGCGAGAACTGGGTTCTTGCCCACGAACAGGACGGCGACGCCTGGCTGACCTCGCTCAAAGCGCCGTCATGGCCCTACGGCTATTGTTCGAATGCCGACGGCACGCCGGGGCCGAACGACAACCCCGCCTGCATCAACCAGCCGCTGGCCGAGCAGGGCGCGATCCTGTTCCACAACAAGAATCTGTGGGATCCGTCGCTCAACAATCCGGTGCCCAAGCCCGACGGCGGCAATGGTTCATGCGCCGGTTGTCACGGCGCGTATTCGCCGCGCTATGTCAACGATCCGACCTTCCTCGATACGCCGGCACTGGAGGGCATCGCGGCCTACATCGTGCCGGAAAATGTCATCGGCACCGACAGCAAACGGCTCGACGGCAACAGCCAGATCGTGTCCAACTCCGCCCGGCACGACTGGTTTGCCTACGCAGACGGCGAAAAGAATGCGGCGGGCGTGCCGCTGTGTGCCGACCAGAACGATACCGCGCTGCGCGGCGATCGTGCACTGGGCTATCTGGCGCCGCCGCTGTACGGTGTCTGGGCGTCCGCGCCGTATTTCCACAATGGCTCGGTGCCCAGCGTCTGGGACGTACTGAAACCCTCGGATCGGCCCGACCTCTGGCGCCGCCTGTCGAATCCGCCGCGCAGCGATCAGAACGGCACGGTGGTGATGGGCTTCAGGTCCGACCTGGGTGCCTACGACACCAGGAACCTGGGCTGGAAATACGACACCCTGACCTGCGGTGCGACCGGCACGACGCCCTACATCGACTGCAACCCGACCGAGACCGGCGGACTGACCCTGCAGAATCTGCTGGACCCTGTGTACGGCAACGGCGGATTGATCTGGAATATCGCCAATATTCCGATCAAGACCAATCAGCAGATCGAGGATCGCAAGGTTTACAACACGTACATGTACAGTCAGAGCAATGCCGGTCACGAGTTCACTTCAGTCCTCACCGACGATGAACGCCGGGCGTTGATCGAGTATCTGAAAACTCTGTAAGACGGAGTGAGTGCGGGAGGGGGAAAATGCGCGGGCAGAGATGTCCGCGTTTTTTTATGAGCGCGTCGCCGTACTGACTCAGGACGAGCAACTGACCTCGATCTGCCTGGCCTCGGCTGGCGGCTCGGCTGCGTAGCGCTCGAACTCCGCATGCTCTTCACAGGGCTTGCGCAACAGTCGCATCAGTCGCTCGATTTCCGAAGCATCGCCATGCTGCGCCGCCTCGATCGCGGCCTGCGCGAGATGATTGCGCAGCACGTATTTCGGATTGACCGTGTTCATGCGCGCGCTGCGTTCGGCGTCGTCGGACTGCTCGGCGCGCAGGCGCGAACGATAGTCCGCCGCCCAGGCATCGAAGGCTTCGAGATCGGCGATCTCTTCGCGGATACCGGCCGCCGGTGCGTCGCTGTCGGTGCGCAGCCGCGACAGATGCCGGAAGCTGCGGGTGAAGTCGGATTTGCCGCGATCGAGAATCGTCAGGAAGCGGTTGATCAGTTCCGCGTCGTTCTCACGTGCATCGCGCAGCCCAAGTTTCGCGCTCCAGCGCTGCACCATGGCTTTTGCATAGGCCGGCGGGTAGCGATCAAGAATTTCGCGGGCGATCTCGACCGCTTGATCGGGGTCGTCCGACAGCAGCGGCAAGGTGGCTTGCAGCAGGCGCGAGACGTTCCAGTGAGCCACCTGCGGCTGGCGGTCGTAGGCGTAGCGGCCGCCTTCGTCGGTGTGGTTGCAGATGTGATGCGCGTCGAAACCGTCGATGAATCCAAACGGGCCGTAATCCAGCGTCAGGCCGAGGATGCTCATGTTGTCGGTGTTCATCACGCCATGACAGAAGCCGACCGCCTGCCACTGCGCGATCAGGGTCGCCGTGCGTTCGGCGATTGCGCTCAGCCAGCCGCGGTAATCGCCCGCGTGCTGCGGGAAATGTTCGGTGATGACGTGATCGGCCAGCGGTTTCAACTTGTCGTGCTGGTTGCGGTAGTAGAACACCTCGAAGCTGCCGAACCGCACATGACTCTGCGCCAGGCGTGTCAGCACGGCAGAGGTTTCGATGGTTTCGCGCCGCACCGGGTCGGCGCTGGTGACGATGCACAGCGCGCGCGTGGTCGGGATGCCGAGTCCGTGCATCGCCTCGCTGCACAGATATTCCCGAATCGTCGAGCGCAGGACCGCGCGGCCATCGGCGAAGCGCGAATAAGGCGTCATGCCCGCGCCCTTGAGCTGGATATCCCAGGATTCGCCGCGTGCGTTGCGCACCTGCGCCAGCAGCATCGCGCGGCCGTCGCCGAGTTGCGACACATAGCTGCCGAACTGGTGGCCGGCGTAGAGCATCGCCAGCGGTTCCGCGCCGGGTAGCGGGCGGTTTCCGGCAAAAGTCTCGACAAACTCCGGCCGCTGAGCCTCGCGCGGATCGAGGTCGATCAGCGCCGCCGCGTCTTCGTTGAGATGCAACAGTCGCGGCTGCGACAGCGGCGCGGGCCGTACGCGCGAAAAATAATCCTGCGGCAATCGTGCGAAGCGATTGTCGATGCGCAGGTTTTCCAGGGTGCGTCGCGTGATGTCTGGCATGGCGGCACTTTAGAGCGCGCCGGTGCGGCGAGTCGAGTGAAACTTCGTCTCGCAGTGCTGCCTCACTTGCGGTTGACTTCGCCGATGCGGAAGTAATTGCGTCCTGAAGACTTGACCTGGTAGAGCAACTCGTCGGCGGTGCGATACGCCTCGGCCAAAGGCGTGCCGGGTTCGATCATGACCGCGCCGATGCTGCAGGTGACCACGCCGGACTCGTTGCCCTCGTGCTCGATGGCGAGATCGCGCACCGACTTGAGCAGCGCGTGCAGCCGCGAAGTTGCCTGCTCCCTGTCGCAGTCGAACAACAGCAGCGCGAATTCTTCGCCGCCGACGCGCGCGCTGATGTCCAGGGCGCGCCGCGAATAATCCGCCAGCGTCATCGCGAATTCAGCCAGCACGCCATCGCCATGCTGATGCCCGTAGAGGTCGTTGATCTTCTTGAAGTGGTCGAGGTCGATCATTGCTAACATCATGCGCCGCGTGCCGGTGCGGCTCAGCGCGCGCACCGCCAGATCGTAGTGCTCTTCCAGCGCGCGGCGGTTGGGTAGTCCGGTCAGATGATCGCGCAGCACGCTGAGTTCCAACTGGATGTTCGAGGCCCATTGCCGGCGTAGCAGCAGTCGCGTGTTGCTGGTCGAGAGCAGGGCGAGTCCCAGCAGCAGGATTTCCAGCAGCCATTCGGTTGCCGTGCGCGGTCGCAGCAGATCTGGCCAAAACATGGCCTTGACGGCCAGGATGCCCAGATACGCGGCGATGAACAGCACCGCACGGTCAATACCCGGGTGGGCCAGGATCATGACCGCGACCGGCACGAGGAGGGTCAGTGCCGGCTCGATCGGATAGCCTGAGATTGTGCTCTGGTAGCGCAGCAGTTCGATGCAGATGACTTCCAGCAGGAATGCAAACAGAAAGAACCATTCGACCCAGACGCTGCTGGCGTAGCGCCATTGCAGGACGCAGAGGACGGCAAACAGCGGCGTCATCACGCCCAGTTCCAGAATATGCGCCAGTTCGTAGGTCTGGGCGGGCGAATTCAACGCCAATGGCACCCACAGCGGCGCAGTCGCGTACAGCAGCAGCGTGAGCAGGCTCTGCACGAAGCGTGCATTGCGCGCGGCATTGCGGATGTAGATTTGAAACTCGGCCTCGAGGCGTGGAGGAAACCAGTACCTGCGAACCTGCGATCTCGCGATCAGTCCGAGCTCCTGCAACTCGCTGGCCGTGATGTCGTGGAGCTGCAGCTTGCCCGCGAGACGATTGGCGGCAGGCGAGGCCGGTGTGCTTTTCTTCATGCCTTGAGCTTTGCCCGCAATTCCGCCGGCGTCAGATATCGGGGTGCCGAGTCGGCTTCGAGTTGTCGTACCAGCGCCGCCAGCGCGGCGTTGACCGGCGCGGAGCTGTTTTGTGCACCGGCCAGACGCACGATTTCGCCGTTGAGCTGATCCACTTCGGTGAGGCGCCGCTGCTCGATGTCGGACACCATCGAGGGATAGGCGCCATCCTGCAAACCGTTTTTGATCTTGGCCACCCACCACGGCAGCGGTCCGCCGCTGAGCAGGAAGCGCCGGTAGAGCGGGTAGGGCAGCGGCACCGGTAGCTGGTAACCCACGCTGGCAACGTCGAGCGCCGCGGTGGCCTCGTCCAGCACGGCGACATAGATTCTGCGCAAGTCGGGCTGCGACAGCAGGTCGCGGAAAGTAGTGTGCGTCACCGCGCAAATGGCGTTGGCGAGGTTGATCAGCAGTTTGCCCCACACCGCGGTTTCCTCCCGTACCCGCTGCGCCTGCATGCCACTGCCGGCGAATGCGCCGAGCAGGCGCGCGTCGCCGGAACCGATCAGCACTTGTGCGCGTGTGGTGATGCGCGTGTGCAGCGGCGACAGCAACTGGCCGTTGAACATCACGGTCATCGGCACCGTCCGCGCTGCGGGCAGACGCGCGCGGATCTGGCGCAGCGCGTTGATGCCGTTGAGCGTCGAGACGATGGTGCAGGCGGCGGGGATCGGTGGGAGTTGCGACAGCAGCGCATCGAGATCGGGAAACTTCACGCAGATGAAAAGGTAGTCGACGCCTTCAAGGTTCAGCATGGGGGTGAGTGCCGGCTTTGCGGTGCGCAGCGGTGGCCGCGCATCGGCGTAGTCCATGCGCATTTCCGGCAGAGCCTGCATCTGCGCAAGATATTTTTCGCGCACCAGCAGCTTCAGCGGCATGCGCTGCGCTTTCATCAGGTGGGTCGCGAGGATGCTGCCCACGGCACCGGGGCCAATCAGCAGAATCACGGTCGTGGGTCTTGTATCAATTGCGGCATGAGCACCCGCTCCTGGAAGGATGCGTATGATAGCTGTTTTATATTAATAAATATAAATATTAATATCTTGTATTATATAACATCAAAAATGCTGCTGCACGCCGCAGCGGGTGGCCGCTATGATGCGGCATGACGCAAGCCTGTCCATCCTGTCATTCGCCGAACGCTGACGACGCCCGTTTCTGCAACCAGTGCGGCGCGCGGCTGGCGGCGGTCGGGCAGCCGGCTGTGGCGAGCTACACGCCGCAGCACCTGACCGAGCGCGTGCTGCGCACACGCGCGGCGATGCAGGGCGAACGCAAGCGCGTGACGGTATTGTTCGCCGACATCAAAGGCTCGACCCGGCTGGCGCAGGAGGCCGGCGCCGAGGTCTGGCACGGCATTCTCGACCGGTTTTTCGCCATTCTCAGCGGCGCGGTGCATCGTTATGAAGGCACCGTCAACCAGTATACCGGCGACGGCATCATGGCCTTGTTCGGCGCGCCCATCGCGCACGAAGACCATGCGCGTCGCGCGGGCCTGGCGGCGCTGGAGATGCAGGCGCAGGTGCGCCGCTATGCCGATGAGTTGCGCCTGTCGCGCGGGCTGAATCTGTCGATGCGCGTCGGGCTCAACACCGGCGAGGTGATCGTCGGCCGCATTGGCGACGATCTGCGCATGGACTACACCGCGCAGGGGCATACGGTGAACCTGGCCGCGCGCATGGAGCATATCTGCGAGCCGGGCCGCGTCTATCTGTCGCGCTACACCGCACGCGGCATCGAAGGTTATTTCAAGCTGCGCGATCTCGGCCGCATGAACGTCGATGGCGTGGATGAGCCGGTGGAAGTGTACGAACTGGAAGGGCAGGGTGAACTGAACACGCGACTGGACCGCAGTCTCGCGCGCTACGCCTCGCGTTTCGTCGGCCGCGATGCCGAAGTCGCCTCACTGCAGCAGGCTCTGCAATCCGCCCGCGATGGCCGCGGGCAGGTGGTGGCGGTGGTCGGCAACGCCGGCATCGGCAAGAGCCGCCTGTGCCATGAGTTCACGCAGGACTGCGAGCGCCGCGGCATCGTCGTGCATCGCGCCAGCGGCGTGCCCTATGCCAACGCCCTGCCGTTGTACCCGGTGCAGATGCTGGCGCGCGCCAGGATGGGACTGGACGGACACGCCAGCGCCGGCGACGTGCGGCGCTGGGTGGCCGGGGCGCTGCTGATGCACAAGCCGCAGCACGCGGAGCTGCTGCCGGTGATTTTCGATTTTCTCGGCGTCGCCGACGGCCGCGAAAAAATACCGGAGCTGTCCGAAGCGCAACGCGAGAAGCTGCTGGACCTGATGACCGCGTACATCGCCTGCGGCGACGAACAGTGCACGCAGGTGTTGCTGATCGAGGATCTGCATTTTCTCGATGCCGCCAGCGAATCCTTCATCGCCAGGCTTGCGCAGCGGGTGCGCGAGTCGCGCACCCTGCTGCTGCTCAACTATCGGCCCGACTACATCAGCGAGTGGCTGATTCCGCTGCTCGACGAACAGATTGCGGTCTCTGCGCTCAAGGCCGTGCAGCTGGAGCAGATGGCGCGGAATCTGCTGGGCGGCGACGCCAGCCTCGAAGGTCTGGCGGCGCGCATCCGCGAGCGTGCCAACGGCAATCCGTTCTTCGTCGAAGAGGCGGTGCAGGCGCTGGCCGAAGAGGCTTATCTGGATGGCAGCCCCGGCGCCTACACGCTGTCGCGGCCGGTGGTGCAGTGGCCGATTGCCGATACCGTGCACGCCCTGCTGGCGACGCGCATCGACCGGCTGCCGGAGGCGTTGAAAACCCTGGTGCAGACCGCCGCGGTGATCGGCCACGATTTCCCGCCGTCGCTGTTGATCGAGATGACGGCGCAGTCTGCCGATGATTGCGATGAGTCCCTGCACGCGCTCGAGGATGCCGGCTTCGTCCACCAGAAGCAGGCGACGCCGGATTCCGAGTACGCGTTCTGCCATCCGCTGATGCAGGAGGTGGCCTACCAGATGCAGCTGGAGTCGCGGCGCGCGACGGTGCATGCACGCCTGGCGCAGGCGCTGGTATCGCGTTACCCGGACGACAGCGCCGGCAAGCAGGCGGCGAACATCGCATATCACTGGGAAAGCGCCGCTGAATGGGCGCAGGCCGGTGCGTGGAATCTGCGTGCGGCGCAGTGGGCCTCGACGCGAGATATGAGAATCAATGGCGAACAGTATCGCGCGGCACGACGCAATTTTGATCGGTTGCCGACCTCCAATGCAGTGATTCGCCAGCGTATCGCCGCGCGTGCCGGGCTGATTCGCGCCGCGCAATTCCTTCCGGTCCCGGAAGAGGAAGTGACTTCGGCCTACGCCGAAGCCCGGCGCATGGCCGATGACAGCGGCGATGCGGCGGCAGCGGCTGAGCTGCTGCTCTCGTATGCCAATGAGCAGCTCCATCGTGGGGAAGCCGCAGAGGCCGCACGTTCTGCGGCGGAGGCTGTGCAACTGAGCATGCAGCATGGCTTGTCGGCGCTGGTGGTGCGTTTCCGCTTGGCAGTGCTGATGGTGCATACCGCCGCCGGTCGTCCGCGTGAAGGTCTGGCGCTGGTCGATCAGGCGACCGGTAGCGGCTGGCGCAGCGAACCGGTCAGCGAAGACAATTATTTGTCGCGCGGTTATTACGGTGTGATGCTGTCGTGGCTGGGCCACATGCAGCAGGCGCGCGAAGAACTGCACGGCGCTCTGGCCTACGCCGAGCGTGAAGATCGCACCGCCAGCTGGATGCACGCGACGCTGGTAGACCTCGACTGGATTTCCGGGCGCAGCGATCAGGCGTTACCGGCTGCGCGCCGTGCTTATGAGCGCGCGATGGCCTCGGGCAGCCCGTTCTTCCAGGCGCTGGCGCTGCGTGCGTTGGGCGTAGCACACACCTTGAATCGCGAATACCGGCAGGGCATCGAGTTTCTCGAACAAGGCCTGCCGCTGGTGGCGCCAGGCGCGTTTGCGCACCAGTTCGAGTCGACGCATTTATCGGCGCTGTCGCAGGCGTATCTGGAGGCGGGCCGCATCGAGGATGCCGCGCAGGCCGCACAACGCGCCATCGACAGCGCCTTGCGCTCGGGTTCGCGCGTCTGGGAAATCCGCGCATGGCTAGCCTTGCTTGCTTTGCCGCGCGGCGGCCACTGGCAGGCGCAGGTTGACGCCGGGCTGCTGCGGGTCGAGTCGTTGATTAGCGACAGCGGCGCCGAAGGCTTCCGCGGCTGGCTGTCGCTGGCGCAGGCGCACTGGTGTGCCGATGCCGCGCAGGCCGAACGCCACCGGGCGCTGGCGCGCCAGCAGTTCGAGGCGACCTGGCAGGCGCAGCCGGAACTTCTGGCAACAGTGGCCTGAGGCCGCCATAATCCCTGCGACGCACGGTCGCGGCAGGCTTTCGACGGCGCGACACTGCACCCGCTGTGCCGGATGTCGGTTGAACGGTTGTTATAAAATATATACTAATAATTTAATTAGTATATAAATTATAACAATAATTCGTGCTTGAATGCCGACAGCGGGTGACGTCAACACTGGGGGAATTTATGAAAACACGCTTATGGCCGCTGTTGTTGCTGGCGCTGTATTTCCCGGCGCAGGCGCAGGACGCCGCCGCGCAAAAAGTGATGGACTGCGCGCGCGCCAATATTCCGCAATCGCTGACGATCAAGGATTTCGAGCTGACCTCGGTGGACCGGGTGGGCGGCAGCCGCACGCTCAAGGGCCACATCTACGCGATCCGCGAAGACAACCTGCTGCGCGCGATGGTCAAGATGACGGCGCCGGCCGACATGGCGCGCTCCGCCTTCCTGTTGCGCGAGGGCAAGGAACACGACGACATGTGGATCTATCTGCCGGCGCTGGACCGCACGCGGCGCGTCACCGGCGCCGGTGCCGGCGGGCCGCTGTTCGGCACCGATATTTCCTATCACGACGTCAAGCAGATGGAGAATGCATTCTCCGGCGGCGTGGTGACGCTGGAAAAAGACGAGACGTTGCAGAATCGTCCGATGCATGTGTTGAAGATGGTGCCGACCGCCGGCAGCGACTCGAGCTACAGCCTGGTGCGCGGCTGGCTCGACCAGAAAACCTGCGTGCCGCTGCAGGTGGATTTTTACGAGGGCAGCGAAGTGCGCAAGCGCCTCAGCGGCAATGCTGCCGATCTCAAGCAGGACCACGGCCACTGGTATCTGACCAAATCGAAGATGGCCGATCTCAAGGACGGCACGCATACCGACTTGAGCATCACCGGCGTGCTCAGCGACGATCGCCTGAGCATGCGGTATTTCAACAGCCAGACCTTCAGCACCGCGGACTAGCCCTTGGAAAAGTTGGTGCAATGGATTGCGCGGCACCCCTATCGGGTGGTGCTGGCGACGCTGGCGATCTCGGCCGGTGCGTTGCTGGCCTGCGTGAATCCGTTGACGCTGCAACCGCGCCTGGTGATCGACTCCTCGGTCGAGCACCTGCTGCCGGCGGCCGACGCCGACCGCGCATTGTTCGAGCGGGTGCGCAAGACTTTCGGCGACTCCGACGCGGTGATCGTGGCGGTCAAGTTCGGTAAAGTTTTTACCGCAGAAAATCTCGGCAAGATCGATCGTCTCAACGACCGTTACAAGACCATGCCCGGGGTCAGTTCGGTGCTGTCGCTGGCGACTGCGCCCAATCTGATCGCCAATGGCGACGATCTCGACGTCAGCAGTTTTACCGAGCAGGCCAGGCTGCACCCCGAGCGCATCGCCGATTTCTCACGCGCGCTCGCCGCCAATCCGATCTACAAGGGCACCCTGGTGTCGCTCGACGGCAGCACGGTGGCCTTCGCCATCGTCATCAGCGATGTCAGCGAGCAGCAATTCATGCGGCGCGATTATCCGGCGCAGATCCGCGCCATCACGCGTGAAGTTGCCGGCAACGTCCCGGTCTGGGTGACCGGCACGCAGGTCGTTCGTGCGGCCACCGCGAAAGCCTTGATGAACACCTTGAAGTTCACCATTCCTGCGGTGTTCGTGTTGATCGTCGGTCTGTTGATGCTGGCGTTTCGCAGTGCGCGTTCGGCGCTGGCCGCCGCCGCTACCGTCGGCGTGACGCTGCTGTGGACGCTGGCGTTCGCGGTACTGCTGCACATTCCGATGAACCTGGTGACCGCGATCGTGCCGCCGCTGGTGGTGACGCTGGGCTTGTCCTATTCGATTTATCTGGTCTCGGCCTATTTCGCCGCACGCAACGAAAAAACCCTGAAGTCGCGCGAAAGCCGCAGCGAATGGATCATCAACCGGGCAGGTATCGGGCTGGTCTTGTCGGCGGGCACCACCAGCGCCAGTTTTCTTGCGCTGCTGCTCAACTCGCTGCCCGCGATCCGGCACTTTGCGGTGTTGGCGAGCATCGGCTCGGTGCTGGGCGTGATCTTGTCGCTGACGTTCCTGCCGTCGCTGCTGGCGATCCTCGGCACCTCGCGATTCAGCCGCCCGCTGGGTGAGTCCTGGTTCAATGCCGCGGCGACCCGGCTGTCGCAGTTCGACCAGCGCTGGCGCAACTGGATCATCGCCATCGCACTGGTGCTGATCCCGCTGGACCTGATGTTTGCCGCGCGCATCCACACCGGCTCCGAGTACATCAAGAGTTATGCCGCCGATGCGCCGGTGCGGCGCGATTTAGAGGCGATCAACACCGCGTTCAACGGCGCTAACCTGATTTCGATCATGATCGACACGCACGTCAACGACGCCTTGACCGATCCGAACCTGATCCACCAGATCGACGATCTCGAAAGCTGGCTGCGCAAGCAGCCGGAAGTCGGCGCGGTGGTGTCCTACGTCGATCATCTCAAGCTGATCAACCAGAGCCTCAACGGCAACAGTCCGCAATATTTCCGCATTCCCGACGACCAGTCGGCGGTCAAGCAGTTGCTGGTTTTCGGCGGTGGCGACCAGATCCGCCATGTCGTCGATGCGCGCTTCCGCATGGCGCTGATCAGCGTGCGCATCAACGTCGATGGTTCGGAGCCGATCGAAGCGCTGGTGTCGCGCATCGAAGGCCGGCTCAAGGCGATGCCGGCGCCGCTCAACGGCGTCGTCACCGGCAGTTCGGTGCTGGCGACGCGCACCGTGCGCGAAATCGCCTCGGGGCAACTGCTGTCCATCGCCATCGCGACGTTTGCGATCTGGCTGCTGCTGAGCCTGATGTTCACCTCGATGCGCGCGGCTTTCATCGCGCTGCTGCCGACGGTGGTGCCGGTGGCGATCTACTTCGGCACGCTGGGATTGCTGAAGATTCCGCTGAGTCCCACCACCTGCCTGATCGCCTGCATCGTCATCGGCATCGCGGTGGACGACACCATCCAGTTCCTCGCGCGGTTCAATGCCGACGCGCGCGCCAGCGCTCAGGAGCAGCCGGCGGTGAGCAGCGCGCTGGTCAGCGTGCTGCGGCCGATCACCCTGAGCACGCTGGCGCTGTGCTCGGGTTTTCTGGTGTTCACCGGCAGCGAGCTGCATACGCAGGTGCAGTTCGGGCTGCTGTCGGCGTTCACGCTGTTCATGGCCTGGTTCATGAACATCACGCTGACGCCGGCGCTGAGCTCGTCGCTGCGTATCGTCACCCTGTGGGACATCCTGCGACTCGATCTGGGGCAGTCGCCGCAGCACACCATTCCCCTGCTGTCGGGCCTGTCGCTGCGGCAGGCGCGCGTGTTTGCGCTGATGTCGAAGCTGGAAAACGTGCCGGCCGGCACGCGCGTGATCCGTCAGGGCGACCTGGCGCGCGACATCTACGTCATTGTCGACGGCACGCTCGAAGCCTGGGTCGACAGCCACGGCGAGCGCAAGACGCTGTCGACCATGGGCCGCGGTGCGGTGATGGGCGAGGCCGGTTACTTCGGCCAGCGCCGTACCGCGCACGTCGATACCGTCGCGCCGTCGCGGCTGCTGCATTTCAACTCGCAAGACCTGGAGCGGCTGCGTTTCCGCTATCCGTGGATCGCGGCGACCATCTTCCGCAACCTCAATCGCATCCAGGCCGAACGCATCGCGCGCATGACCACGATGCTGCAATGATTTGCGGTGGCAATGCGGATATCGGTAATACAGGTTTCTGGTGCACGGCAGGCCACCACGCCTTAATATTCATGTGGTGCAGATGCATTTCCCGATTTTCCATTGCCGGAGTTCACCATGAGTCTCAAGGGTAAAACACTATTCATTACCGGCGGTTCGCGCGGCATCGGTCTGGCCATCGCGGTGCGTGCCGCGCAGGACGGCGCCAACATCGCCATCGCCGCCAAGACCGCGGAGCCGAATCCGAAACTGCCGGGGACGATTTTTTCCGCAGTCGCGGAAATCGAGAAAGCCGGCGGCAAAGGTTTGCCGATTGTCTGCGACATCCGCGACGAGCAGCAGCTGGCTGCGGCGGTGAAGCAGACCGCGGATACTTTTGGCGGCATCGATATCCTGGTCAACAACGCCAGCGCGATCAATCTCACCGGCACGCTGCAGACCGACATGAAGCGCTACGACCTGATGAACGGCATCAACGCGCGCGGCACCTTCATGAGCGGCAAGTATTGCATTCCCTATCTGAAGAAATCGGCCAATCCGCACATCCTGACGCTGAGCCCGCCGCTGGACATGTCGGCCAAGTGGTTCGCGCCGCATGTCGCCTATTCGATGGCCAAGTACGGCATGAGCCTGTGCACGCTGGCGTGGGCCGAGGAGTTCCGTAAGGACGGCATCGCTGCCAACGCGTTGTGGCCGCGCACGCTGATCGCGACCGCCGCGATCAAGATGATCGGCGGCGACGACATGGCCAACAATGCGCGCACGCCGGCGATCATGGGCGACGCCGCGCACGCGATCCTGTGCCGCAACAGCCGCGAGTTCACCGGCAATTTCTGCATCGACGACCTGGTGCTGCACAGCGAGGGCGTGCGCGATTTCTCCAGATATGCCGTGGTACCCGGCAATACCAAGTTCTTCCCCGACTTCTTCGTGCCGGACGACACGCCGGCGATTCCCGGCTGAGCGGGTCGTGGCGCGAGGCTGGGGACAGGAAGGCGATGCCGAAGCCGAGCGTGAAGCCGCCATGAGCCGCTACCGTGCGCCCGCCGCCAAAAGCTCGCCCTACATCACCGCGGCCGGGCACGCGCGGCTGAAAGCCGAGTTCGACCAGCTCTGGCGCGTGCGCCGCCCGGAGGTCGTGCGTGCGCTGGCGGCGGCGGCCGCCGAAGGCGACCGCTCGGAAAATGCCGAGTACATCTATCGCAAGAAGGAACTGCGCGAGATCGACGCGCGGTTGAAGTACCTGACGCTGCGCCTGGATGAACTCAAGGTCGTGGCGGGTGTTCCTGGCGACCCATCGCGGGTATTTTTCGGCGCGTGGCTGGAGATCGCAGACGACGCTGGCGCGACTCGCCGGCACCGCATCGTCGGCAGCGACGAGGTCGATGCGGCGCGCGGCTGGATCAGCGTCGATGCGCCGGTGTCGCGCGCACTGCTCGGGCGCGTCGTCGGCGAGGTGATCGAGGTGTCTCTACCGGGTGGTGTCCGCGAGCTGGAGATACTGAGCATCCACTACACCGAGGCGGAGGGCGATTTGCCGCGTGGACACGACCTTAGTCAAAATTAACCACTGCCAGCCGCCGCCAAAAGGCGTAGCGTGCAGTTTGGGTTTCCACATTCATGGATTCAGGGGTTGCCGATGAAGACAAAATTGATTGCCATCACCGCCGCCGCGATGCTGGCGGGCATGAGCCAGTTCGCCGTCGCGGCGCCCGCCGCTTCGCCGGTCGCGGGGATTCCGGTGCTGGGCGGCCTGCTCGGCAGCCTGACCGCCGGTTTGCCCTCGGGCGGCGGCACCAGCGCTCGCAGCAGCCTGCCGGGCTTGAGCGCTCTGGGATCATTGCCGCTGCCGGCGCTGCCGCTGGGTGCGGTGGCCGCGCCGTTTGCCGGTCTGCCGGTGGTAGGCCCGATGGCGGTGCAGGGCGCCAGTGCCGCGACGCAAAGCGTGCCGTCGCTGGTCAACCTGCTGCTCAACGTGGTGGTCAATCTGCCGGGTCTCGGTAGTAGCCTGGCAGGATTGGGTGCCGGTGGACTGCCGGGGCTTTCCCCGGCGACCCTGACCGGCCTGCCGGGTAAGCTGGGTCCTGCGGCCACCAACCTGTTGCAGGCGCTCAACAGCGCGACCGCGGTCTACGGATTGCCGGTGCTGCCGACGACTCTGCCCGGACTCTGAACGACTCCATTTTGCGTCAATGCCGACCCGGTGATCGAAAGATCGCCGGGTTTTTGTTTGGGTGGCGATGGCCCTGAACGGGCGCTTTCAGTGTCCGGTGACGACCGGCAGCAGATGCTGGAGTTCGCGCCAGCCGCCATCCACGGAGCAGACCTGGCGATAGCCCATCTGCTGCAGATTGTCGGCGGCCAGCGCCGACCGGTAACCGCCCCCGCAGTACAGATACAGCGGCGTGCCCAGGTCCGGGTACTGCGCTTCGATATCCCGTTCGATGACGCCCTTGCCCAGCCAGTGCGCACCGCGCAGGTGAGCGGTGTCGTATTCGCCGCGCTCGCGCACATCCAGCAGCACCGCCTGCGGCGTGCGCTGCAGCACTGCGGGCAGCTCGGCGGCGGGCAATTCCCGGATCCGCCGTCGCGCCTGGTCGACCAAGGCCAGAAATGCCGGCGAGTGTGTGGTTGCCATATCCGTGCCTCCAGTGGTCTGGGCCAATTATTCTAGTGCCAGACACATGTTAAATTCGGCAACATGTCGTTTCGCATGCGCTCAAGGCCGTGGTTGCCGTTTCGCATGACGATTTGAATCCACGGATTTGCAAGTTTGAGGGAGTTATCGATGGGTTACCCCGTCATCATGATTCACGGCATGTGGTGCAACGGCGCCAATTGGAATCGCGTACGCGGGTTGATGGAGCCGCGCGGGTATGACTGTCACGCGGTGACCTTGCCGGCACACGAGCCCAGCCCGGGACAGGCAGCGGCGGTGGGCGACAAGAGCTTGCGCGAGTACCTGGCATTTCTCGAGGCCTATGTCGCGCAGCAGAATTTCCGCGAGCCGCCGATCATCATCGGCCATTCGATGGGCGGGTTGCTGGCGCAGCAACTGGCGAGCCGCATCAACGCGCTGGCGCTGGTGCTGTTGACACCGGCGCCGCCGGCGGGGATCTTCGCATTCAGCCTGGTTAATTTCGCGGCCTTCTGGCGTGCGCTGCTGCGCTGGGGCTTTTGGCGCAAACCACACAAGCCGAATTTTCCCCGCGCGGTGGCGTCTGCCTTTAACGGCGTGTCGCCGACGCAGCATCGGCGCATGTACGAAGCCATGGTGCATGAGTCGGGCCGCGCGCTGGCGGAGATCGGACTCTGGCAGTTCGATTTCAAGAAGGCGGCGCGCGTCGACGCCGACAGCGTGCGCTGCCCGGTTTACGTCGTCGGGTGCGGCAAGGACCGGCTGGTGCCGGCGGCGGTGGTGCGCAAGGTGGCCGCGCTCTACGCGCAGGCCTCGCAGCGCCTGTATCCGCGGCGCGGGCACTGGGTCATCGATGACGACGACACCGAGGAAATGGTCTTGGGCATCTGCAGCTGGCTGCGCCCGTTCGAGCAGCGCATCGTCAGAGTCAAAAAACAGAACTAGGCACGTCGCAGCCGTGCATGAGCGCCACCCGCTCTCGCTATCGTGAGGAACCATGATGTTACAAAATATAATATATAAAAATTTATTTAAAATAAAATATAACAATTTTTTCAGGCGTGACCGGCACAGCGGGTGGCGCGTTCTGGGCCTTGCGCTGCTGTTGTTGCCGGGGCTGGCGCTGTCGGCCAGCAACGCCGACAAGATGGGGCAGGCGCTCGATGCCGCGGCGGCGGCCAACACTGCCGCGCGTGCATCGCAGCAGCGCATCAACCAGATCGACGACCAGACCCAGCAGATGCTGGAGCATTACCGCGCCGCGACGTTCCAGGCGCAGCAACTCAACGTCTACGCGCAGCAGCTGGAACAGCTGGCTGCGGCGCAGGACAGCGAGAAGGCGTCGCTGCAGCGGCAGCTCGCGGATGTCGATCAGACCGACCAGCAGATCGTGCCGTTGATGCTGCGCATGGTCGACAGTCTGCAAAAATTCGTGTCGCAGGATCTGCCGTTTCTCAAGGAGGAGCGGCAGGAGCGCGTGGCCTCGCTCCAGCGGCTGATGGCCGACCCGTCGGTCAATGCCGCCGAGAAATATCGCCGTATCCTCGAGGCCTATCAGGTCGAGGCCGGCTATGGCCTCACGCTCGGCGCCGAGCGCGCGCAGGTCGGCGACAAGATGGTCGATGTCCTGCGCGTCGGGCGCGCGGCGCTGTTCTACCTGAGTGCCGATGGCGACAGTGCAGGCCGCTGGGATGCCAAAGAGGGACGCTGGGTGGATCTATCGAGCGGCTATATCGGCGATGTGCGCAAGGGTCTGCGCATTGCCCGCGAACAGACCGCGGCGGACCTGCTGAGGCTGCCGATGCCGACCTTGACCGGAGCTGCGCCATGAAGCGCGTCATGATGCCGCTGGTACTGTTGGTATTGTCCCTGATTCCAGACGTGTCGGCAGCGTCGCCGCAAGGTCTCGATCAACTCCTGCAGCAGGTGCAGCAGGCCAATCAGCAGGGCGCGCGCATCGATCAGCAGCGCGAGCAGCGTTTTCTCAACGATAAGGCGCAACAGGCGCAGATGCTGAAGAAGGCGGACGCCGACCTCGCCGCCGCGCAGGCGCGCATTGCCCGCGCCCGCGCCCGCTTCGATGCCGCGCAGGGCGATATCAAAACGCTCAAGGACAAGCTGCAGGCGCGCGTTGGCGACACCGGTCAGATGTATTCCACCGTGCGTCAGGTCGCGGGCGAGTTCCGCGCCTCGGCCGCCGACTCGCTGGTGACGGCGCAGTTTCCAAAACGTTTGGAGTTGCTCGACACCCTGGCCAAGGGCGACGAGATTCCCAGCAGCCAGCAGCTGGAACAGTTCTGGTACGTGCTGCTGCAGGAGATGACCGAGGGTGGCAAGGTTGCACGGTTTCCGGCGCAGATCGTCGACGAAGAAGGGTTGACGCAGAATGCGGATGTGATCCGCATTGGCGTCTTCACCGCGTTTGCCGATGGTCGCTACCTGACGCTGCAAAGCAACGGCCAGCTGGCCGAACTGGCCGAGCAGCCGGGTCACGGCGCGCAGCGGCTGGCGCGCAAGTTTGCCGACAGCAGCGACGAGATCGCGCCGATCGTCATCGACCCGTCGCGCGGCAGTCTGCTCAAGCTGGAAGCGGCACGGCCGAGCCTGATGGACCGCATTCACATGGGCGGGTTTGTCGGCTACGTCATCATCTTCATCGGCGTGGTTGGCGCGCTGCTGGCTCTGTATCAACTGGTGTTCCTGGTCATGGTCGGCCTGCGTGTGAAGCAGCAGCTGAAAAACACCCGCGTGCCGCTGGACGACAATCCACTGGGACGTGTGCTGTCCTGCCTCAAGGATGAGCACAGTGTCGATCCCGAGGTGATCGAGTTGCATGTCTCGGAAGCGGTGCTGCGCGAAACGCCCAAGCTCGACCGCTTCCAGGGGCTGATCAAGCTGATCGTCGCCGCGGGGCCGCTGCTCGGATTGCTCGGCACGGTCAGCGGCATGATCCTGACTTTCCAGGTCATCACCGAAGTCGGTGCCGGCGATCCCAAGGTCATGGCCGGCGGCATTTCACAGGCGATGATCTCGACCGTGCTGGGCCTAGGTATCGCCATCCCGCTGCTGTTCGTCAACACCTTGCTGATGTCGCGCTCGCGTGCGCTGACGCAGATCCTCGACGAACAGAGCGCCGGCATGCTGGCGCAGCGGCTGGAGGTGGCGCGTGCTGCCAGCGCTTGACAGCTGGCTGCCGCAGGCGCTGAGCGCGCCATTCGTCTCGGTGTCGGATTTCTTCGACGCCGGCGGTCCGGTGTTGAAGCTGATCTTCATCGCGGCGCTGGTGATGTGGACGCTGATCATCGAGCGTTACTGGTATTTCCTGAAGATATTTCCGGGCGAACAGGCGGCGCTGCGTCGATTGTGGGAACAGCGCACCGATCATCGTTCGTGGTGCGCGCGGAGCATCCGCGCCATGCTGATCTCGCAGGCGAACGTGGCGATGGGCTCGACGCTGCCGATCATGCGCGTGGTGATCCCGATGTGCCCCTTGCTTGGACTGCTCGGCACTGTCAGCGGCATGCTCGAAGTCTTCGACATGATGACGCTCCACGGCAGCGTCGATGCGCAGACCATGGCATCCGGCGTTTCTCATGCCATGGTCTCGACCTTGTCCGGACTGGCGGTAGCGCTCAGCGGCATGTTTTTCGTGCATTACTTCCAGACGCGTGTACAACACGAGACCGACCTGCTCAACGATATTCTTTCCAACGAAACCCGCCCGGTGACCGCAACATGAGAATCCGCCGTCACGCTCCGCACCAGGAAGAAACCGGCATCGACCTCGCACCGATGTTGGACTTCATCATGAATTTGCTGATCTTCTTCATTATTTCAGCAACGTTCGTGAACGTTTCCGGTATCCATGTCAACCGGCCCAGCGCCAAGACGGCGGTCAAGGATGAAAAGGCCAATGTGTTCGTGGCGATCAGCGCCAAGGGCGACGTCTGGGTCGATCGCAAACATATCGACATCCGCGCGCTGCGCGCCAACATCCAGCGCCTCAAGGCGCAGCATCCGCAGATGACGGTGGTGATCCAGGCCGACAAGGACTCGCGCGCGGGTTTGATGGTCGAAGCGCTCGATCAGGTGCGGCTGGCGGGCGTCAAGGACGTCGCGGTCGCGGCGCAGCCGGAAAAATGATGCACGGCCGCGCTTGCAATCCCGCCGTCGATGATTGATCGATGAGTTCATTCACGCAGGCCATGCTTCCCGATCGCTGGCTGCCGGCGCGACGCTGGCTGGTGTCGCTGACGCTGGCGCTGATCGTGGTGCTGTGCCTGTTCTGGTTTCTGCAGCACGTGATCCGGCCAGCGCAAACCGGAGGGGTCGCGCCCTCACCGATCGAGGGCGTGCAGGTGGTGCAGGCCAAGCCCGACCAGCAGCCCCAGGCCGAAGAGCAATTATTCAAGGCCGCCGCCGCGCCACCACCGGCCGCGCCGCCGGCATTGGCGCAAATGAACATGCCGGCCATCAACATGCCGGCACCGGCGATGGCGGCGGTGGATGCCGGTCCGATCAACCTGCCGGTCAAGCTCGGCACCGGCAGCATGAGCCTGGGCAGCAGCGGCAGCTTTGGCGGCTTTGCCGGCGGCGGCGGTTCCGGCAACGGTGCCGACAGTGGCGGCTACGGCGGCGGGCAGGGCTTTGTCGGCAAGCCGCTGATCCCGCTGTCGACGGCGCGGCCGCAGATGCCGGAGTGGGCCTGCAAGAAAAAAATAAAAGGCTGGGTCGAGGCCGTGTTCACGGTGATGCCCGATGGGCGCGTGCGCAACGTCAAGATCATCGATGCCGAGCCACGCGGCGTCTATGAAGCGGCGGCGGTCGAGAGCATCTCGAACTGGATCTACGCCGAGAGCGGCAAGGCGCGCGAGGTCAAGCAACGCGTGCCGATGGACCCCGCCGACTGCGCGTACAACTGGTCGCAGTGATGACGCTCAGACGCGGTGTTGGCCTCATCCTGCTGGCGTGTCTGCCGCTGGCGTCACTGCCGGTGCTGGCCGACCAGTATCACAGCGAAGTCCGCGATCTGCCGGCGCCGCCGCAGGAGAGCAAGCCGCAGGACGAGGCGCAGATGCTCAAGACCACGACCGACCCCTATGCCAAGGCCATGCTGCTGCGCGACCTGGCCGGGCGCGCGGTGCAGCGCAAGGATTATGCGCAGGCGGCCAAGTATCTGCAGGAGGCGCTGTCGCAGAACGCGCTGTCTGGCTACGCCGCCGAGCAGATGAAAAAAGACCTGTCGCAGATTTATCTGGCGACCGGCAATTACAAGAACATGATCCCGCAGCTGGAAGCGCAGGTGCGTGGCGGCAATGTGCCGGTGGAGACGCTGATCGCCCTGGGTGCCGCCTACGTCGAGAACAAGCGCTACAAGGAGGCGGTGCCGCTGCTGGAGAAGGGCATCGCCGCGACCAAGACGCCGGATATCTCCTGGCAGCGCGCCCTGCTGGCTGCGCTGATGGGCGCGGGCGAGCAGAAGCGGGCGTTGCCGCTGGCCGAACAGCTGGTGCGTGAAGATCCCAGTCATCGTGAGGAATGGATGCGGCT
>JBOICJ010000316.1:0-4575 GCA_050740035.1 Stenotrophobium sp.
GCCACGACGCGCCCGGCACCCTGAGCCAGCGGCTCTCGCTGCGGCCGCAGCACCGCGCGCATATCGCCGAACTGCAACAAGCCGGCAGACTGATCATCGCCGGCCCCCGCCCCCGGATTGAGGTCAGCGATCCCGGCACGGCCGGCTACTACGGCAGCCTCATCATCGGCGAGTTCGACGATCTGGCGGCTGCACGAAAATGGGCCGAAAGCGATCCTTATTTCCAGGCCGGAATTTTCAGCCAGGTCGATATCCAGCCTTTCGTCAAAGCGCTGCCGTGAACCGCGAAGACAAAATCCGCGCGACGCTGACCGCAGCATTCGAGCCGCTGCAGCTTGAGATCATCGACGACAGTCACCTGCACGCCGGCCATGCCGGTGCCGCCAGCGGCCACGGCCATTACCGCGTGCGCATCGTCTCCGACCGCTTTGCCGGCCAGCCGCTGGTCGCACGGCACCGCATGGTCTACACGGCCCTGGGCAGCCTGATGGATACCGATATCCACGCGCTCGGCATCCGGGCGCTGACGCCGGAGGAATAAGCCAGGCACCTCGCATCGGCGTTAACATGACGTCGGAGGCGAGGCATGGCCCAACGGTTCAGACGGCTGTTTTTGCTGGCGCTGCTGGCGACGGCGACAGCGCTGGCGCAGCCTCCGCCCGCGACCATCCTCGCCATCACCCACGTCACTGTCATCGACGGCAGCGGCAGTGCGCCGCAGTTGGACATGACCGTGCTCATCGCCGGCACGCGCATCGCCGCAGTGCAACCGTCATCGCACACGGCGGCACCCTCTGATGCGCAGATCATCGACGGCAACGGCCGCTACCTGATTCCCGGCCTGTGGGACATGCACGTGCACCTGATGCGCCCCGGCCGGCCGGAAACCTACTTCGGCTTGTACATCGCCAACGGCATCACCGGCGTGCGCGGCATGGGCGGCGATCTGCCGTTGGACGAAATCCAGAAGATCAAGCGCGAAGTCGCCGACGGCACGCGGCTAGGTCCGCGCTTCGTCGCCGCCGGGCCGCTGGTCGATGGCCCCTACCCCTCGCTGCCGCGCATCAGCCGGGTGGTGCGCAATGCCGAAGACGCACGTATTACGGTAGACGATCTGAAATATCGCGGCGCGGATTTCATCAAGGTCTACAACCGCGTTCCGCGCGACGCTTATTTTGCCATCGCCGACGAGTCGAAAAAACTCGGCATTCCCTTCGCCGGCCACGTGCCTTTTTCCATCTCCGCGCGCGAGGCCTCCAACGCCGGCCAGAAAAGCATCGAGCATCTGTTCAACGTCCTGTTCGCCTGCTCCAGCCGCGAGGATCAACTGATGCGTGAGAAGGCGCAGATGCTGGCCAGCGGCGATTCCACCGAACGCATGCGACTGCGCCGGGATTATCTGCATGGCGTGCTCGACAGCTACAGCCCACAGAAAGCCGCGGCGCTGCTCGCGCTGTTCGCCCGCAACGGCACCTGGCAGGTGCCGACGCTGATCCAGCGCCGCGCCTTCGCGCTGACCGATCCACACCTCGCCAGCGACCCGCGTCTCAAATACATCGCGCAGTCGCAGCGCTGGCGCTGGGATCCGCAGCAGGACGCGCGCATCCGCGGCCGCAATCCGGAAGACCAGGAGATCGAGCGGCGCCTCTACGAAATGGATCGCGCCATGATTCCCGGCATGCTGCGCGCCGGCGTGCGTTTCCTCGCCGGCACTGACAGTCCCGATCCCTACGCCCTGCCCGGCTTCGGCCTGCATGACGAGCTGGCGCAACTGGTCGACGCCGGCCTCACGCCGATGCAGGCATTGCAATCGGCGACGCGAAACGCCGCGGAATACCTGGGCCTGCAGAACGAAACCGGCACGATCGCCACCGGCAAGCGCGCCGACCTGGTGCTGCTCGACGCCGACCCACTGGCCGACATTCGCAACACGCGCCGTATCGAGGCGGTGTTCGTCAATGGAAAATTTTTTCCGCATACAGCCTTGCAGAAACTACTGAACGACGCGGCGACGGCAGCGAGCAAGGACTGAAAAACTCACCCGCTG
Source organism: Stenotrophobium sp. (assembly GCA_050740035.1). Classification (GTDB taxonomy): domain Bacteria; phylum Pseudomonadota; class Gammaproteobacteria; order Nevskiales; family Nevskiaceae; genus Stenotrophobium. The sequence continues at coordinate 2,048 of JBOICJ010000316.1, forward strand.
TTGGTCAGTGCGATATATTGATTGTTATTATATATTGATTATATAATATAAAATATTATAATATATAACAAATTTGTCGGCACTACCTGCAAGAGCGGGTGCATCAATTCGCATCGTTCAACGAACGATTCATCGTCATCACGATCGCGGTCTCCGGTTCCAGCAAAAAGATAACCCCGCAAAGCGGGGTTATCGACCTCTCTCTCACCACCCTCAAAGCGATTATCTGCGCTCACGCTCGTCGCGCTGCTCCTGCGGCCGCTGCGGTGCACGGCGCTCGGCCTGCGGCATCGTCATGCGACGTTGCGGCATGTCCCCCTGGCGTTGCGGCGCGCGCTCCACCGGCGTGCGTGGCTGATTCATGCGTTGCTCGTTCATCTGCGATTCGCGCGTCTGTCCTTGCTGCTGCATCTCCGGCCGGTTTTCACGACCCTGCTGATACCCATGTGATGCGTAGCCGGAAGATGGCATCTGCCTTTGCTGCTGCGACTGCCGTTCCTGTCCACGGCTCCCGGAATTACGCAACTCCTGTGCTGCTGCTCGGCCCTGCTGATCGCCGTGCGGCGCGTAACCGGACGACGCAAACTGCCCGCGTGCGCGTGCGGGCGCGGCGGCTGCATGCGCGGGCGCACTCGCGGAGCGGGCGCTCACCACACCGCGATCATGGAATGCGCCCGGCCTGGGTGTTGCGGCGATCGCCGGATGCCCGTGATTCACCGAGGCCCGTTCCATGCGATCGGCGCGTGCCGCCTGCTGATGCTGCATCTGCATGTGGGTCGCGGCGACGTGGGTCTCGCGCGCAACCGCCTGCTGTCTGGTGTCCGGCCGTGCCGCGATGCCGCCACGGCCGCCGTTGTAGCTGACGCGATTCACGGTGACGTTGTTGACGACGGTTTCGTTGTAGGTGTTGTGGATGTTGGTGACATTGATGTTGTTCACCGAGCGGTTGTAGTTGAACCGGCCGTGATCCCAGCGGCCGCCACGATAGCCGTAGCCGCCATAGCCGTAACCGTAATTGACACCGCCATAGAAGCCGACATGTGGCCCCCAATAACCACCGTGCCAGACGTAGAAGCCACCGCCCCAGCCCCAGTAGCCCGGCGTCCACAGATAACCGATCACCGGCGCCAGCACCCAGGTGCCCGGCACCCAGTAATAACCGTAGGAACCATAAGCCCAATAGCCCGGCGTCCAGATGTAGCCGTCTCCGGGGCAGACTGGCTGCGCGTAGACCGGTAATACCGGCGGCGCAATCGTGACCGACACGAAAACACCCGCGAAAGAACTTGCCGGCACAAACAACATCACGGCAACCAGCAGCAAGGGACGCAGATGCAGTTTCATGGCATGCCTCTTCAGAACTATCGATTACCCACAATCGGGAATACGACCTGGGAACCACGATATTCCTGCAATCCTGAATGCGCGCTTACTGGATTTCATGCGGATGGCTTACACCTGGGTTCAGCCGGGTTTGTCGACCAGCGCCTGCGTAGAAATCGTTTTATTGCCGTGCTCCCGGCAAGGTTGGGAATCGGGCGACGCAACGAACCAACACGGCGTACTGAGGAGTGCTGCTACTTCGCCTGCGGCGCAGCGGCGCACAGTTGCTGCAGCGCCGCCCAATCGAGCACGGCGACACCGAGTTTCTGCGCCTTGGCGAGCTTGGACCCGGCGGCCTCGCCGGCGAGCAGGTAATCGGTCTTGGCGGACACCGATCCCGTAACCTTGCCGCCGTTCGTCTCGATCACGCGGCTGGCCTCGTCGCGGCTGACACCACCGGGCAACGTGCCGGTGATGACGAAAGTCTTGCCCAGCAACGGCCCTTCGGATTTGCGCTTAGCGGCCTCCGGCCAATGCACTCCCGCTTCATGCAACTGGCGCAGCAGTTCATGATGCTTTGGCTGTGCGAACCACTTACAGATCTGGCGCGCGACTTCCGGTCCGACATCTGCTACCTCGCGCAGTTTCGGAAAGCGATCCTTGTCTTTTAATGCTGCGGCGTCCGCAGTCGGCGCATCCTCGCGCGCCGCCTGCTCCAGCGCTTCCAGCGTGCGGAAGTGTGCGGCGAGAGCAATTGCGGTGGCTTCACCGACATCGCGAATACCCAAGGCATAGATGAAGCGTCCGAGCGTGGTGGCCTTGCTCTTCTCGATCGCATCGACCGCGTTCTGAGCGGATTTTTCACCCATGCGCTCCAAGCCGGCCAGAGTGTCGACCCGCAGACGATAAATATCGGCAGGCGTCTGCACCAGCGACTGATCGACCAACTGGGCCAGCAGCTTGTCGCCAAGACCCTCGATATCCATCGCGCGGCGCGAGACATAGTGCAACAGCGCGCCATGCAATTGCGCACGGCAACTCAGGCCGCCGCTGCAACGCGCCACGGCCTCATCGGCCTCCTGTTCGATCGGGCTGCCGCAAACCGGGCAAACCGATGGCAGTTCAATGACGCGCGCATCCGCCGGCCGCTTGGCCAGCACCACTTCCTTGACCTCGGGGATGACATCGCCGGCGCGGCGCACGAT
>JBOICJ010000317.1:0-1851 GCA_050740035.1 Stenotrophobium sp.
TGGGTGGCATGGGCGACTTCTAAGAAGTTGCAGGTTGTCGAACCGGGGCTGTCGCAAGACGCCCCGGTTTTTTTATGCATGAAATCGGCCAACACCCGGTGCGTCCATTAAAATGCTGGCTCGAATCCGAGCGAGCCGAACATGAAATCGATTTCCCTGACCCGTTTCCTGATTGAAGAACAGCGCGCCAAAGGCCAGATCAACGCCGATCTGCGCCTGCTGATCGAAGTGGTGGCGCGCGCCTGCAAGACGATCGCCATTGCGGTCGGCAAGGGCGCGCTCGGCGGCGTGCTCGGCGACGCCGGCACCGGCAATATCCAGGGCGAGGCACAGAAGAAGCTCGACGTGCTGTCCAATGAGATTCTGCTCGAAGCCAACGAATGGGGCGGTCATGTCGCTGCGCTGGCGTCGGAGGAAATGGATCATCCACACCCGATTCCCAATGCTTACCCCAGGGGTGGCTATCTGCTGGTGTTCGATCCTCTGGATGGTTCTTCCAACATCGACGTCAACATTTCGGTTGGCACGATCTTCTCGGTGCTCAAGGTGCCCAACGGCGTGACCGATCCCGATGAAGCGGCCTTCCTGCAGTCGGGCACGCGCCAGGTCGCGGCCGGCTATACCGTCTACGGGCCGAGCACGATGCTGGTGCTGACGCTGGGCAACGGCGTCAATGTGTTCACGCTGGATCGCGAGCTTGGCAGCTTCGTGCTGACCCAGCGCGGGATGAAGATTCCCGAGGACACCAAGGAATATTCGATCAACGCCTCCAACGAACGCTTCTGGGAGCCGCCGGTGCAGCGTTATATCAGCGAACTTCAGGCCGGCAAGGAAGGTCCGCGCGGCAAGGATTTCAACATGCGCTGGGTCGCCTCGATGGTGGCCGACGTGCATCGCATCATTACCCGCGGCGGCGTGTTCATGTATCCGCTGGACAGCAAGACCGTTAAGCAGGGCGGCAAGCTGCGTCTGCTGTATGAGGCCAATCCGATGAGTTTCATCGTCGAGCAGGCCGGCGGCGCCGCGACCACCGGGCGCGAGCGCATCCTCGACATCCAGCCCGCAAAACTGCACCAGCGCGTGCCGGTGATCATGGGCTCGAAGAACGAAGTCGAGCGCGTCACCGCCTACCATCAAGACGCATGAGCGCAGCCTTCCGCTACTACCTGCGCGTGCGCTACGGCGAGTGCGACGCACAGAAGGTGGTGTTCAATGTCCGCTACGGCGAGTACGTCGATCTTGCGGTGGGCGAGTGGTTCCGCGCGCTGGGTTACGGCGCGCAGATGGTCAGCGGTGAACTCGACTTCCAGCTGGTCAAGCAGACGCTGGAGTGGAAGCATCCTGCGCGCTACGACGATGTGCTGGAGATCGCAGTGGCGACGCAACGCTTGGGCAACACCTCATTCGTACTCGGCTGTGAATTCCGCATCGCCGGCGATGAGCGCGTCATCGCCAACGCCGAGACGGTATATGTTCTGGTCGATCACGCGACCTTGGGCAAAAGGACATTACCCGAAGATCTGCGTGCGCGAATGCAGCAAGGGACATCAGCGCAAATCGATCACGCGCACTATCTGCGCGAATAATTGGGGACAGTCCCCAATTATTCAGGCGCGCGGGTCGAAACTGAAACGCTGCGCCATCTCCTCGTAGAACTTGCGGTCGGCATCGGTGGCGGCCGGCGGCACGACGATTTGCAGCGTCACAAACTGGTCGCCCGCTGTCGTGCCGGGCAGGCCGCGGCCCTTGAGTCGCATTTTCTTGCCGGACTGCGATCCGGCAGGCAGATTCAATTCCACGCTGCCGCCCAGCGTCGGCACCGGCACCTTGGCGCCCAGCGCCGCTTCCCAC
>JBOICJ010000318.1:0-8540 GCA_050740035.1 Stenotrophobium sp.
GATCACTCTGGCTTTCTCGAAGCGATGTTCATTGCCCGCGAACAGTCGCTGAATATTCTGGCGGTGCTTCCACACCACCAGCAACGTCATCGCCAGCGTGAAGATTCCGGCCGCCGAATCGAGCCCGTCGCCGGCCACCGCGACATACGCCACTGCGGTGGCCGTTGCCATCAGCGTCGCGAGGCTGGCGTAGCCGGTCAACAGAATGAGCAGGATGAAAACCGCCAGCATCCACAGCAGCGCCGGCCACATCAGCGCGCCGAAAACGCCGGCGAGCGTTGCCACGCCCTTGCCGCCCTTGAAGCGATAAAACAGCGGATAGCAATGTCCGGCTGCGACTGCAACGCCGCAACTGTAGGCGATGACTTCGTGCGACAGCGTGGTCGCGCCGGCCCAACTCCACTGCACGGCGGGAATGAATGTCACCGCACCGACGCCCTTGAAGATATCGATCAGCAGCACCGCCAGCGCGAAGCCCTTGCCCTGCGTGCGCAGCGCATTGGTGGCGCCGACATTGCCGCTGCCCTGCTGGCGCAGGTCGACACCGCCGCGCAGCTTGCCGACGAGCTGGCCGCCCATCAGGTTGCCGATCAGATACGCCGCAAGCACTTTGTAGAAAATTTCAATCATGTCGTTTTTCGATGAGTCGCATCATGCGCCCAGCCAACGCCTGCGCCGCTGGAGTTTTTCACCGCGAACATCGGGCATCAGGCGCAGCGTCCAGGTATCGCGCGGCGGGATCTGCGGCAGCACGGTCACCGCGATCAACTCATCGTCCCTGAAGAATTGCAGCGTGCAGGACACACCGGGTCGCAAGCCGTTCAAGTGCCGCGACCAGTTCGACGGCGTGACGCGCAAACCGTTGACCGCGATCAACTGGTCACCGCCAACGATGCCGGCTTGCTCCGACGGACTGCCACTGAGCACTTGCGCCACGCGCACTTCGCCGGCCTTGAGTGCCAATCCGAGATATGCGGGTTGTGCCACACCGGTGGTGCGGCCACCGCGATCGCTCTCGCCCTGCGCCGGGCGCTGCTGCGCTTGCACGCCAAATTCTGCCAACAGTTTTGCCAGTGGCAACTCGCGCGTCGAACGCAGTGTATGGTCGAAGAACGGTTTCAGCCTGAGCCCGGAGAGTGCCTGCGCCAGCGCTTCGAGCCCGCCCTCCGGCACGCCGATGCCCCCTGCGCCATATTTTTTCCACAGCCCGCGCATGACATCGTCCAGCGTGATTTTCGAATGCAACCGCAGCGTCAGGTCGAGACACAGCGCAGCCAAGCCGCCCTTGACGTAATAACTGACCGTCGCATTCGGCGTGTTCTCGTCCGGCTGGTAATACTTGATCCAGGCCTCGAAACTGGCATCGGCCAGCGTGTGCAGTTCGCGCCCCGGATTGCGCGCAAGGCGCGTGGCGTTCTCGGCGACGATGTCGAGATAGACCTGCGCGTCGAGGATGCCCGCACGCAGCAGGAACAGGTCGTCGTAGTAGGAGGTGATGCCTTCGTAATGCCAGAGGTCGGCGGTATAGGCTTCCGCCGCGAGATCGGATTCGAGAAAACGTTGCGCGGTGATGCGCTTGACGTTCCACAGATGAAAGTATTCGTGGCTGCATAGTCCCAGAAAGCCGCGATACTCGCGGCTGAGCGCAGCACTGCCCTTGCGCGGAAAATCCTCGCGCGAGCAGATCAGCGCCGTCGAACTGCGATGCTCCAGTCCGCCATAACCGCCGGCGGTCACCTGCGTCAGGAACAGATAGCGTTGCAGCGTCGGTTGCTGCCTGAACATTTCGCGCTCGACGTGGCAGATTTTTTTCAAGTCACGCAGCACGCGCTCGCGGTCGAGTTCATAGCGCCCGGACAGCACCAGCGCGTGCGCAATACCGTCGACCTCGAAATCGAGTTGCTCGAAGGCGCCCATCTCGACCGGATGGTCGATCAGGTCTTCGTAGTCCGTCGCGCGATAGACGCCAAATCCGTCCTTGCCGATTTTTTTTGCCGCCAGAGTTGTGGCCAGCTTCCAGTCTCGGCACCGCGAATCTGCAGGGCGCCTGATCTCGATTTCAAACTCCGAGCGCTCGTATCCGGCCGGGCAATAGCACAGCGAACTGGCGTTGAAGAATCCGCGCCGCGCATCGAGCCAGGCCTTGCGCACCGAAACATCGTGCGCATAGACGCCGTATTCCAGCGTCAGCGTGCCCTTGACCGGCGCGCAGCGGAACGAGCGTTTATCGAGTCGCGTGATCGCGACCGCACGGCCCGCATGGGTCGCGGTTAATTCCTGTACATGCTTGGCAAAATCCCGCACCAGATAACTGCCGCGCAACCACGATGGCAGGCTGAACACCTGGCCCGCGGCATCGGTTTCACGCACAGTGCAACGCACGTTAAAAAGATGGCTGTTGGGATCGGCAACAGTGATTTTGAAAACGACCGGAGCAGGCATGATTCCAGACTGGTGAAGCTGCGCGGCTATTATGCCTGCTCGGGGAAGCCGCGATTCAGTTGCCGCGCATCACCCGTCATCACAACTGCCGCAAGGCCACGCCGCACGTCCTCCGGGAGGTCACCCGCTGTTTGCAGTCTTGAAATAAATATTGTTATATTTTATATAATTAAATTATATATATTATATAATTTATAACAATACTTTCTTGCTGATCCGGCACAGCGGGTGACGTGTTTCAGGACCGACCGCATCGTTTTACATCCACGCAACGCGCTATCCTGAGCGCATGACCCCGACGCAATGGCATCAAGGCGGCGGCCGCTTCGACTGGCGCAATCACGCCATCTTCTATCGTGATGAAGGCGCCGGCGACAGTGCCTTGCTGTGCATCCACGACTTCCCGACCGCATCGTGGGACTGGACGCCGCTCTGGCCAGCGCTGTGCCAGCGTTTTGCGCGCGTCGTTGCGCCCGACATGCTGGGCTTCGGCTTTTCCGCCAAGCCGCCGCGACACGATTATTCGCTGATGGAACAAGCCGACCTGCAAGAGGCCCTGCTGGCGCAACTGGGCATCCGCCGCGTGCACATCCTGGCCCACGATTACGGCGTCAGCGTCGCCCAGGAGCTGCTGGCGCGTCAGCTGGAAAATCCCGCGCCGGCATTTCGCATCGAATCCGCGACCCTGCTCAACGGCGGGCTGTTTCCCGAAACCCACCGTATGACCGTGATGCAGAAAATCCTGCGCTCGCCGCTGGGCGGCATGGCCACGCGCCTGATGACCCGCGCCCGCTTCCGCAAGAGTTTCAGCCTGGTGTTCGGTCCTGCGACGAAACCCGGCATGCGGGAAATCGACAATTTCTGGCAACTGATCCAGCACAACAACGGCGCACGCGTGATGCACCGGCTGATTCGTTATATCGACGAGCGGCGCCAACACCGCGAACGCTGGGTCGGCGCACTGATCCGCACGCCGGTGCCGATGCGCCTGATCAACGGCCCCGAAGACCCGGTCTCGGGCGCGCACATGGTGGCGCGTTACCGCGAGCTGGTGCCGCACCCCGACGTCGTTTCACTGGCCGGCATCGGCCACTACCCGCAGGTCGAGGCGCCGCAGCGGACTCTGGAAGCGTTCTTCGCGTTCCTCGACCACGGCGCCGCCGCACTGCACCCACGCGAGGCGGCCGTATGACGCCCCAGCTTCTGCCGCTCGGCAGCCTGCCCGAAACCACTCCGGCAAAAATCGGCAAATATCAGATACGGGAGGAGATCGGCCGCGGCTCCTGCGGCGTGGTCTACAAGGCACACGATCCTTTCGTACAGCGCGATGTCGCGATCAAGGTCGCGCTGCGCGCGCCCGATCCGTCGGCAACGCCCGGCGACGAGCATGAGTTGGCGTTCTTCACCGAAGCGCGTGCCGCCGGCATGCTGCAACATCCGCATATCGTCGCGACCTACGATGCCGGCGTCGAACAGAACCTGAATTACATCGTCATGGAATTCATCGATGGCGACACCCTGCAACCGCTGTGCGCGCCACGCGCAGCGCCGACCGCCCTCGAACAGGCGCTGGACATCGGCTACAAGTGCGCGAAGGCGCTGGACTACGCGCACGCCAAAGGTGTTCTGCATCGCGACATCAAACCCAGCAACATCATGCTCACGCGCGACGGTGTGCCCAAGTTGATGGATTTTTCCATCGCCCAGATCAATACCGGACAAGCGCCGGAAACCCCCTCGGTGGTGATGGGCTCGCCGCTGTACATGTCGCCGGAGCAGATTCGCAAAGTCGACCTGGGCCCGACCAGCGATCTGTATGCGCTGGGCGCCGTGCTGTTCCAGATGCTCACCGGCAGACCGCCGTTCACCGCCGAGGGCGGACTGCCGGCATTGTTCCACCAGATCCGCAATATCCCGGCTCCGCGCGTGGATGCCCTGCGCAAGGATGTCCCCAAACCGCTCGGCGACATCGTCGCACGCCTGCTGCTCAAGGAGCCGGCGCAGCGCTACGCCAGCGGCCATGAACTGGCGGTGGCGCTCGGCCGCCTGCACGACCAGATCGCCGCCACCGGCCGCCAAAGCGGGCGGCGCGACGCGCACAACTGGCTGACGCGCCTGCATTTCTTCAACAGCTTTACGGACGAGGAAATCGGCGAAATCCTCGATGCCAGCAGCATGAACACTTATGCCGCCCGCCGGCCAGGCCCTGATCGAGGAAGGCGCACTCGAAAACGCGCTCTACATCATCGCCGTCGGCCGCGCCGAAGTGCGCAAGGCCGGCAAACGGCTACACACGCTCGAAAAAGGCGACTGTGTCGGCGAGATCGGGTTCCTCAGCGCGGCGCGGCGCAGCGCCAGCGTCGTTGCCGAGACCCAGGTGATGGCGCTCAAGGTCAACGCCACGCTGATGGAAAAAGTCTCACGCGAGTGTCAGTTGCGGTTCTACAAGATGTTTACCGAAACGCTGATTTACCGCCTGTCGCTGACCAGCGCCAGGTTGTCCTCGCTCGGCACCTGATTGCAAAATCAGACCCTGTATAATCGACCCGTTGAATCATTCAAATTCGCAGCGCTGAAATCGCCCCGGCGGTCCCGCCGCACAGCGCTTCAGGAGCACCGCCCGCATGAAGTCATCCCTACGCGAGGCCCTGTGGTTTCACGGGTTGTTTCTGGCCATCGCGCTGGCGGTACTGTCGATGGCCCACGGCGCACGCTACGGCCAGGCACTGACGGCGCTGGCGCTGGCCTATAACATCCTGCTACCGCTTTATGCCGTGACCCGCGGCCACGCCGAATGGCTGTCGCTGTGGTTTTTCCTGATCCCGCTGTCCTGCGGCCAGGTGTTGCCGGATTGGGCGCTGGTCGACATCGGCCATGTCCTGAGCTTCCCGGATCACGGGCAATTCCGCATCGGCGGCGCAGTGCCGGTCTATTTCATGGGCCTGTGGATCATGCTGCTGTTTCCGATCCTGCTGGTCTGCGACACCACGCGCCGGCGCTATTTCAATACCGCAGTGCTGTCGCTGCTGCTGTTCGCGTTCTGCGAATGGGCGGCGCGGCCGCTGGCCTTGTGGCACGCCAGCAACGTATTCATGATCGCCGGCACGGCGGTGTATCCGATCGTCCCCGAGATGATTCTCTGCCTGGCCGCGCTGCAGGCCTACCGCAACAGCCATAACCGCAACATCATTCAGCGCGTATTCAGCGCGTTCGGTGTTAACTTGCTCTACACCGGAGCCGTGTTTATCGGGTTATTGTTATGCCGTCACCTGCTGTAGTTTCAGCCGGAATCAAGCATGGTCACGCGTTCAGCCCCGGCACAAGATTTTTGCACCATTAACCACTGGAGTTCTGACATGAAGATTCGCAACCTCGCACTCGCCCTGATGCTGGGCACCGCATTGACCGCCTGCCAGAAATCGCAGGACACCAGCGCACAGGATGCCGCTGCCGCAGCGCAGGCGGCGCAGGTCACGGCCGCGCAACAGGCCGCGCAGGCCGCGCAGCAGGAAGCCGACGCCGCCAAGAAGGAAGCCGATGCCGCGCAGAAACGTGCCGCCTCCGCAGAGCGGCGCGCGCGCCAGTCTTCCTCGCAGTCGCAGCAGGCCGTGCAGCAGTCCCAGGCTACCGCTGCCATCTGCAATGACTGCGGCACAGTCGTTTCGATTCAGGCCGTGAAGCAGAAAGGCTCGGGCAGTGGCATCGGCGCGGTGGGCGGCGCGGCGGCGGGCGGCGTTGTCGGCCACCAGATCGGCGGCGGTCGTGGCAAGGATGTGGCGACCGTACTCGGCGCCCTGGCCGGCGCCTTTGCCGGCAACGAAGCCGAGAAAACCATCCGCGAAACCACCGTCTATGACGTGACCGTACGCATGGACCAGAGCGGCACCTCACGCACCATCACCATGAAAGATGCCAGCGGCCTGTCGGTCGGCTCGCAGGTGCATGTCGACGGCGACAGCATCGCACTGCGTTAAGCCAGCGCCACACCAAGCGCCGTCACGCAAGTGGCGGCGCTTTTTTATTGCTCCCCTCGATCCGGCAGATTTTGACGGCCGATTCCGTTAACCTGTCGCGCTGTAAAAACGGATACATGGATACCCGGCATGTCTGATCCCATCAAGGTTCTGGTCGTCGGCAGTGGCGGCCGCGAACATGCGCTCGCCTGGAAACTGGCGCAGTCGCCGCGCGTCTCCGAGGTGCTGGTCGCGCCTGGCAACGCCGGCACCGCGCACGAACCGCGCGTGCGCAACATCGATATTCCGGCCGAGGATATTTCCGCGCTGATGGCGCTGGTGAAAAACGAGCATATCGGCTTCACCGTGGTCGGCCCCGAAGGCCCGCTGGCCGCCGGCATCGTCGATGCGTTCAAGAAATCCGGGCTGCGCATCTTTGGCCCGACGCGGGCGGCGGCGCAACTGGAAGCCAGCAAGGCATTCACCAAGGATTTTCTCGCGCGGCACAAGATTCCCACCGCGCAATATCGTGTTTTCACCGAAATCGCGCCGGCACTGGACTACATCGCCGGACGTGGCGCGCCGATCGTCATCAAGGCCGACGGGCTGGCAGCCGGCAAGGGCGTGGTGGTCGCGATGACCGTGGCCGAAGCGCAGGCTGCGGTCGGCGACATGCTGTCCGGCACCCTGCTCGGCCAGGCAGGCGCACGCGTGGTGATCGAGGATTTTCTCGACGGGGAGGAAGCCAGTTTCATCGTCGTCGCCGGCGGTACGCAGTATCAACCGCTGGCCAGCTCGCAGGATCACAAGCGCATCTTCGACGCCGATCAAGGCCCCAACACCGGCTGCATGGGCGCCTACTCACCGGCGCCGGTGGTCACGCCCGAGGTGCACGCGCGCGTCTGCCGCGAGATCATCGAACCGACCCTCGCCGGCATGGCCGCGGAGGGCACGCCGTTCAGTGGATTCCTCTACGCCGGCCTGATGATCGGCAAGGACGGGCGGCCGCTGGTGATCGAATTCAACGCGCGCATGGGCGACCCCGAAACCCAGCCGATCCTGTTTCGCCTGGAGTCCGATCTGCTGGACCTGCTCGAAGCGGCACTCGATCAAACCCTGGCGCAACATCCACCGCGCTGGAACCCGCAACCGACGGTCGGCGTGGTGATGGCGGCCGCAGGTTACCCGGCTACACCGCGCAAGGGCGATGTGATTTCAGGACTGTCCTCGGATTTTGGTGGAGCCAAGATTTTCCACGCCGGCACCGCCGAGCGCGATGGCCAAACCGTCACCAGCGGCGGGCGCGTATTGTGCGTGGTGGCACGGGGCGCATCGGTGAAAACGGCACAGTCCGCTGCTTACGCCGCCGTGAACCAGATCAGCTGGCCAGGCGAGCAGCACCGCAAGGATATCGGCTATCGCGCCATTGCCCGCGAATCCTGAGTTTTCCTCAGTCACAAAAAAAGCGGACTCTGAAGTCCGCTTTTTAAAGGCAACTGGATCCCCGCCTGCGCGGGGATGACCTCGCGTTACACGCGAGGTCAATTGCGTTTCATTGAATCGAAGAAATCACTGTTGGTCTTGGTCTGCTTCATGCGATCGAGCAGCAGCTCCATCGCCGCCAGTTCATCCATCGAGTGCAACAACTTGCGCAGGATCCAGATCTTGTTGAGATCGCCGGGATTCAGCATCAGCTCTTCCTTGCGCGTGCCGGAACGATTGATGTTGATCGCCGGGAACACACGCTTCTCGGCGATGCGGCGCTCCATCTGCAACTCCATGTTGCCGGTGCCCTTGAACTCCTCGTAGATCACTTCATCCATCTTCGAACCGGTTTCGACCAGCGCGGTGGCGATGATGGTCAGCGAACCGCCTTCCTCGATGTTGCGCGCGGCGCCGAAGAAGCGCTTGGGCTTCTGCAGCGCATTGGCGTCGACACCGCCGGTCAGCACCTTGCCCGAGCTCGGCGCCACGGTGTTGTATGCGCGGGCGAGGCGCGTGATCGAATCCAGCAGGATCACCACGTCGCGCTTGTGCTCGACCAGGCGCTTGGCCTTCTCGATCACCATTTACGCGACCTGCACATGACGCGTGGCGGGTTCGTCGAAGGTGGATGAAATCACTTCGCCGCGCACGGTGCGCTGC
>JBOICJ010000319.1:0-1833 GCA_050740035.1 Stenotrophobium sp.
GCGCGAGACCGCGCCGGCAACCAGAAACGTACCGGTCTCGATGCGGTCCGGCAGGATGCGATGCGTAGCGGCGTGCAGGGTTTTCACGCCCTGGATGCGGATGGTGGTATTGCCCTCACCCTCGATCTTCGCGCCCATCGCACGCAGGCAGCGCGCAAGGTCCACCACTTCCGGTTCGCGCGCGGCATTTTCCAGAATGGTTTCGCCCTCGGCCAGCACCGCAGCCATCATCAGGTTTTCGGTGCCGGTGACGGTGACGGTGTCAAAATAAATCCGTGTGCCCTTGAGCTGGCTGGCCCTGGCCTGGATGAAGCCGCCTTCGAGATTGATCTCGGCGCCCATCGCTTTCAGGCCCATCAGGTGCAGATCCACCGGACGCGCGCCGATGGCGCAGCCGCCGGGCAATGACACGTGCGCCTCGCCACGCTTGGCCAACAGCGGGCCGAGCACGAGGATCGACGCGCGCATGGTGCGCACCAGTTCGTAGGGCGCAACGCAGGTGGTGATGGATCTGGCGTTGACCACGCACTCGTGCGGATCCGGCTGCTGCACCTCCACACCCATTTGCGTCAGCAGCTTGCGGGTGGTGGCGATGTCCCACAGTTTCGGCAGGTTGGTCAGGTGCAGCGGCTCGTCCGACAGCAGGCTGGCGCAGAGGATCGGCAACGCCGCGTTCTTGGCGCCGCTGGCGGCGACCTCGCCCGACAGCGGGCCGTTGCCTTCGACAATGAACTTATCCATCAGGCGGCTCGCGTCTTCAGTTGCAGTGCGTGAATCTCACGGCCCATGCGTTCGCCCAGCGTGGCGTAGACCATGCGGTGCTGCGCCAGCGGCAGCTTGCCGGCGAATGCCGCGCAGACCACGTCGGCCTCGAAATGCTGGCCGTCGTCGCCGCGCACGGTCACTTGCGCGCCCGGCAGGCCGGCCTCGATCAGGGTCTTGATTTCATCCTTGTTCATCGTCAATTTCTCAGCTTGTAACCGGTGATCAGCATCCACAGACAGACCGCCGACAGCACCACGAAGAAAACCGCGGTCGACAGCAGGCTCTGCGCAATCGGCATATCGGCGACGCCGAAAAAGCCGTAGCGGAATCCGTCGATCATGTAGAAAAACGGGTTGAAGTGCGAAGCCTTGTACCAGAACGGCGGCAAGGCGTGCACCGAGTAGAACACGCCCGACAGGAACGACATCGGCGTGATCAGGAAATTGGTGAATGCGGCGATATGGTCGAATTTCGACGAGACGATGCCGGCGATGATGCCCAGCACCGCAAGGGTGCCCGCGGACAGCACGAACATCGCCAGCAGCACCAGCGGCTCGTGCACCGGCAGATGCACGAAAAACAGTGTCACCGCGATCATCGCCAGCGCCACCAGTGCTGCGCGCAGCAACGCCGCCAGCACATAGGCGCCGAACCATTCCAACGGACTCAGTGGCGCCATCATCAGGAACACCAGGTTGCCGAGCAGCTTGGACTGCACCAGGCTCGACGAGGTGTTGGCAAAAGCGTTCTGGATGATCGTCATCATCACCAGCCCCGGCACCAGGAATTCGGTGTAGTTGACGCCCGGATAGACCTCGACGCGGCCGCTCATCGCCTGCGCGAACACCAGCAGATACAGCAGCGCCGTCACCACCGGCGCGGTCACGGTCTGGCCGAGCACCGACCAGAATCGCTTGATCTCCTTTTTCAGCAATGTGTAGAAACCGAGCTGGTCGTTCATCGGGTCAGCTCCACAAAAATATCCTCCAGCGTCGGCTCGCGCGTATGGATGTCCTCGATGCCGCTGCCGGACACGCGCAGCGCCTCCAGCACACCACTGATGGGATG
>JBOICJ010000320.1:0-14774 GCA_050740035.1 Stenotrophobium sp.
GTCTGATAGACATTGAGGTAGTACTGCGGGTAGCGTCTCAGCATTTCCTGCGAGCCGGCAGGCAGTTCATTTGCTTACTGCTTGTAATTGTCGTGGGTGATCTTGAACTGCGGCTTGTCTTCGGAAAACAGATCCGGATAAAAATCACCCTGCTTGAAGTTGGCAAATTTATTGCCAAAATCGGCTGGCTTGACGCCACCGGTCCATGCAGGAATCCGGCCGTCTGCGCTCGCCGCTTTTTCCGCGCCAATCGCGGTCAGCGATTGTCCGAGCTGAGCCGCTTCGTCAGCGGAAACTTTAGCGTTGACCTGGCCCGCCAGCATCAGACATAAAACCGCAGCGGAAAAACTCAGCCCTGAGCGCGACATTGCTTCACTCCTCCAGAGTCGGATTGAGCGTACATGACCTGCGACGAAGAGCCGCCACCGATCACGAGATGCGCGAAGTATGCCTTCGCGCCCTGTCGCTCAACCTTCTTCAAATGGGTGCTTGAGAAAAAAGTCATATCGATAGGCCATATCCGCAACGAAGCGTTTCTGGCGCGGTGCGCAGAGCGGTCTCGAATACTCTTGCGCGCCTTCGCGGATCCATCATGTTGGAACCGAATGCCTTCAGATCTTCCGGGCCAGGTTCCAGACGGGTGACCTGGATGCCAGCGCTACGAAGCTGCTCGACTTCACGATCAACGATGCGAGTCATGTAACGACGCATCCTGCGTTCGAATTTCTTCGCCATTGATGTTGCCTGGTCCAGTCGCGTTGATGCCATCGGCGCAAGAACGATCGCCTCGCTGACATCGCTGCCCAGCAACAGGTCCGCAGAGGTTGGAGAGAGGATACCGCCATCCATGAACGATCGATCGCCGATGCGAACAGGTGGGCACCAACCGGGCACACCGTAGGATGCGCAAACCGCGAGATTCAACGGCGCTGTTGGCGCATCATCGCGGCCAAAAGCGACACGCTGACCGCTCTTGGTATCGGTCGTCACGATCCAGCAATCCGGATGCGGCGCCCATTCTCCCGCGGGTACGGCACTGTCGATCAGACGCATGAACGGACGCATGTCACTGCGTCCTTCGGGCAGCAGTCCGCTGACACCGGCGAGCAGACCC
The DNA here is from genome assembly GCA_050740035.1 of Stenotrophobium sp. GTDB lineage: Bacteria > Pseudomonadota > Gammaproteobacteria > Nevskiales > Nevskiaceae > Stenotrophobium. Next base: position 1,115 of record JBOICJ010000320.1, read on the forward strand.
ACTTTGCCGCGCAATCCCTGCAGGGCCAACCACGCCGCTGGGAATCGCAGAGCCGGTCGTGGCGGCAGCGCCCCGCCGCTGTCGGTGTCGTGATTCCAGATGCAGTCCTTGGCCGTGCCGCTTTGGCTCTGCAACATCCGATCGACGCTGACGCCAGCCGCAAGCAGTGATGCAATGACAGCGCCTGCGGAAGTGCCAATCAGAATGTCAGCGTCACGCGCATCCCATTGCAGATGGCGTTGCAGCGCATCCAGCATCGGGATCGTCCACGCCGCGCCAGCGACACCGCCACAACCCAGCACCAGTGCGCGTTTGACTCCGGTCTTTTTGCGGCTGGCCACTACTGCATTTCCTGACGGATCGCGTAGCTGCCGACATCAAAGCGCGCCAGAATGCGGCGCATTTTGAGCGTGCTCCAAGGAAAGCCGGTGCTATTGCGGCCGTTGGCGTCGAGGTAATAGCTGGAGCAGCCGCCGGCATTCCAGACGGTTCCCTGCAATGCGCTCTGGACTTTCTCGTTGTAAGCCTGCTGCACTTCATGCCGCACTTCAAAGCGCGTGAGTTTCTTTTGCCGCATCTTGCGCAGACCACTGACGATGTAAGCCAGCTGCGACTCAATGACGACAAAAGCCGAGTTGTGCCCAATCGCCAAGTTCGGCCCCAGCACCAGAAACAGATTGGGAAAACCGGCGACCGTAGTGCCGCGATAGCCTTGCGGGCTACCGGCAAACACCTGTGCCAGCGAGCGACCGTCTGCGCCGAAGACATGACTGTTGCTGGGCTGCTCAGTCACCTGGAATCCGGTGGCGAGGATGATGGTGTCGATCTCGCGTTCGCTGCCATCGGCGCCCACCAGCGTACGACCTCGCAGTGAGTCGACAGCGGTCGCCAGCACTTCGACGTTGGGCTTGGTCAGCGTGCGGTAATAAGTATTGGAGAGCAGGATGCGTTTGCAGCCCAAGGTATAAGTCGGCGTCACTTTGCTACGCAGAACGGGATCCTTGATCTGGCGCGAGATCATCTGGTGTGACATGCGTTGCGCGCGCTTGAGCAGGGAGGGATGACGAAAGCCGATGCCGAAGATCTCGAAGCCGGCATACAACATCTTGCGCCACGCTTGGACGACATAAGGCAGGCGCAACATGCGCTGTCCGAAGGCAGAGATTTTGCCATCGGATTTCGGCAACACCCAGTGCGGCGTGCGCTGATAAACCAACAACGAAGCGACCTTGGGCTGGATCTCCGGAATGAACTGGATCGCCGAAGCACCGGTGCCGATAACCGCCACGCGTTCTCCAGCAAGGTTGTGCGCATGGTCCCAGCGCGAAGAATGAAAGACCTTGCCCGGAAACTTTTCAAGGCCCGGCAGATTCGGCATCTGCGGCTCATGCAGATAGCCGGTACAGGAAATCAAAACGCGCGCGCGGTAACTGCCCCTGGGTGTACGCACCAACCATCGCATCTCGGCTTCGTCCCAGGACGCCGATTCGAGGGCTTCGCCATAGCGAATAAAGGGCTCCAGCTGATGCCTGCTTGCGGTGTCGCGCACATAGTCGAGAATTTCGAATTGCCGGGCAAAGAAGCGGCTCCAGTCCGGCTTTTGCGCAAATGAATAGGAATACAGATGCGAGGGAACATCGCAGGCACAGCCCGGATAGGTGTTGTCGCGCCAGGTGCCGCCAAGGGCAGCCGCCTTCTCGAGCACGACGAAATCCTGGATGCCATCGTCGAGCAGCTTGATCGCCGCACCGATGCCACTGACGCCAGCACCGACAATCACGACTTCTATCTGCTGCGATTCTTCGCGGACGCTCATCGCAGTTGCTTCTCCACAGTCAGCGACTCGATGCGCTGGGTATAGGAGGCACGCTGCTGGTGATCGAGCTTGTCCAGCCCTGCTCGATCATCAATCGCACGGCGGAAGCGGCGCATCAGCCACTGCGGCGTCAGGTTGAGAAACGCCGGCGTCGCGCCAAGATAACCCGGCACTGCCACCTCGCGGCGCTGACGCTGGATGGCGTCGACAACGCTACGGGCGACATGTCCTGGAGAAACCGACGGGATGCCGCGAGCGGCATCAGAGCCGGACGCCAACTCAGTCCTCACCTTCGACGGCATGATGGTGGTGAAGTGGATGCCACTGTCACGGTATTCCTCACGCAAAGTCTGAGTCAGGCCCAGCACGGCAAATTTGGTGGCGCAGTAAACCACCAGGCCTGGGATGGGCATGACGCCGGCCAGGGATGCGACATTAACGATGTGGCCGCTGCCACGCGCCAGCATTTCCGGCAGTGCGGCTTTACAGCCATGAATGACCCCACGCAGGTTGATGTCGATCTGCGTATCCGACATCGCATCCGTTTCGTCGGTAAAGGCACCGATCGGCATGATGCCGGCGTTGTTGATGAGCACATCGATGGGTCCGAGCTGCTGCCGCGTGGCCTCGAGGAACAGGGCAAACGACTCGCGGTCGCGCACGTCGAGGCGGCCGCCATAGCCATCAAGGGATTCGGCAGCTTTCATCGCCAAGTCGGCGTCGATGTCTCCCAAGCTGACCCGCGCTCCCTGCGCTGCCATGGCCTTTGCGATGGCAAGGCCAATGCCGCGGCCGCCACCGGTGATTGCGACCACTGCACCCTTCAGCTGTACGCCCTTCGCCATAACGCCTCCGTAGATTCGGCGCCCGCATTATCAGAACCGAGTGAATGGAGTTTGCGGAGGGTGCTGCCTGGAGCGTGATACGCGAGTCCGACAATTCGCTTATCATTTTCAGCCATGAAGCAAGCGGACAAATACGAGAAGCCAACCGTTCCGGTGTCCTATGCCCAGTTGTTGCTGGAGATCGTGATCGAGCGCGGCGTCGACACGTCCGAACTGTTCAAGGGCTTGCCGGTGTCGCCGAATCTGCTGGAAAAACCAGCGGCGCGCATGTCGGCCATGCAGTGGGGCATGTTGGTCACTCGTGCGATGCGGATCCTCTCCGAGCCAGCGCTCGGTTATGAATGCGGCTTGCGAACGCGTCCGACCGCGCATGGCTTTCTCGGCTACGCGGTCCTGAGTTGCGGATCGGTACGCGAATCGATGGAACTCGTGATCCGTTACTTCCAGACGCGACAGCGGGATTTCGGCATCCGCATGCTGATCGAGCAGGAATACGCAGCGATTGAAGTATTCGAACTTCATCCGATCGTGTCGGCGTCGACAAAAAACCTTGAGCGGATTTCCACCACAACAACCAACGCAACGGATCTACTATGGCAGCTCCGCCGCTTTTTTTATGAGCACATTCTGCTTGGCATCGCGCGTAGTGCCGCGGTCATGGTCGGCCGGGATTTGCTCGAACTGGAAGGCGAGCTATGTTTCGATTGGGCCAAGCCGGGCTATCACGCACTCTGGCAAGATCGCCTGCCCACGGTGCGGTTTTCCCGCCCGAGCAATCAGCTGCGCTTGCCGGTCAAGGTGCTGGAAATGCGCCCTGTCCTGGCGGACCCGCTGGCGACCAAGCAGGCGATCGAGTTATGCGAGCGAGAGTTGGTGCAAACCGGAGCGGCGGGTGATAGCACCACACTTCGCGTCTGCGCTGAACTGATCCAGTCCAAAAATGGCGGCTATCCCGATCAGGAAACAGTGGCAGCCAGGCTGCACATGTCCAGCCGCACGCTCGCCCGCAAGCTCAACGAAGACGGCGCTTCGTTCCAACAACTGATTGAAAAAACCCAACGGCACGACGCCTGTGAGCTGATTGAGAACACCGATCTTGATCTACAGGAAATAGCCAGCCGCCTGGGTTATCAGAATCCTGCAAATTTCACGCGGGCCTTCCGCAAGTGGACCGGCGATTCGCCAAGTCAGTATCGACTGGTGATGACACGGACTGGCTGGCGCAACCGCTGATCCAACCGGACACCGCGATGCACGCGATGATGGAACAGCTCGCCGAACGCCAGATGCAGGCGCTGACGCACGGCGATGCGATTGCCGATGCGCGCGCAGTGATCGCACGCCGCCTGGGCGAAGGCGACGTCGAACTCGCCACAGTCGCCTCGCGGTTGAACCTGAGCACGCGCACCCTGCACCACAAGCTGTAGGACGCGGGCCCGAGTTTCAGCGAACTGGTGGACCAGATGCGCCGGGAACTGGCCGAACGCTACCTCGCCGATAGCATGCTCGACCTGGTCGATATCGCCTTCCTGCTCGGTTACTCCGAACAGAGCGCGTTCACGCGCACCTACAAGCGCTGGACCGGGCGTGCGCCGACTGCGATGCGTGGACGCTAACAGCCCACAGCCGTCTGTCGAGTCAGGCGTCCGGCAGCCGTTGAAGCGGACATTCGCTGACTTCCGCAGTTGGAACATCACAGCACGCGTATAGCCCGAACCCCTGCCGCGCGAGTCCGTGGTGCACGAACTGGTCTGCACTTGTCCGGACTGCGGCGGCGAGTTGCGAGACCTCGACGAAGACGTTTCAAAAATCCTCGGCTAACTGCCAAGCCACTGGAAAGTGCGCTGCGAGGCGCAGAGCGGAGATCAGCGTGGACGATACTGCTGCATGAGCTTCCCGAACCGCCGCAGACCGATCGCGTCGGCGATGGACGGCGAGACAGCGTTCGCAAGTGTGAGCATCTTGAGTAGCCCTCCGCCCATGACATGGGCCGGACGTCGCTGGCGGATAGTGGCGAGGATCTCGCGCGCAACCACGTCGGGCTCGCAGAGGTCGACGCCCATCTTTTGCCACATGTCGAAAAATGGGGACTCCGACTCAGTGTTGGAGGGCACAGGCCCGAAGAAAGAAAGCACCACGTTGGTCCCGGCAAGTTCGCGGTTGGCGCCTTGCACGTAGCTCGCCAGCGCGCCACGGGTCGCGGCGTAGGCGCTCATGTAAGGCAGTGCCACTCGACCGTCCATGGCGCCGCCGAGGTGCACGACTACTCCACCGCCGGCTTGCTTACGCAGTCCCGGCAGGAATGCCTGGGTCACAAAGATAGGCCCCTTTACATTGATCGCGAGCAGCGCGTCGACGTCGGCTGACGTGTAGTCCTCGATCGTCTTGCGCGGCGAGATGCCCGCGAGATTGACCACCGCATCGATCCGGCCGAGGTGCTCGAAGGCCGCCGCCGTCAGCTTCTCGAGGCTCGCCGGATCGGTGACATCCGCGCGCAGGTAAATCGCCGAACCGTCGCTCCGGCCAGTCAGCGCCGCGGCGTCATGCTCGCTCCGCGCCGCCACCACTATCCGGAAACCCTCGGCCACGAGGAGCCTGGCTAGGGCTTGACCCAGTCCTCCGGTAGCTCCGATGAGTACGGCGGTTGGCGCATCCATGCCCTGCTTTGCTGCGCGTTCGGTTCCGGTGGTGCCACTGGTGATTACAGGGTTTTTTTCATTCAGTTTGTTCATCTCGTGCTCCTTTCGATGAATACTAGTTACGATAAAAGTATCTATTACAGGCAAAAAAAAGCTAAGCGGACCTGGCCCTGATTTTCGCCACCACGTCCGCCAATGTCGTCTGCTTCAGATCCCTACTGACGGCCTCCTGAGTGCCAGCCAGCACGTCGCTCATGACTTCCTTGATGTTGCAACTCACGACACATTCCTTCGTTTTGGGATAGGCATGGATGGCAAAAGCATTTGGAGGGTTTACCGCAGAGTAGATGTCCAAGAGGGAAATACGCTTTGGGCTTCGTGCCAGGCCATAACCGCCCGACTTACCAACAGTCGTCTTGGCTAGCTTCGCCTTCGAGAGTTTAACGAGGATTCTCTTAACGAAAACCGGGTTCGCATTCACGCTGCCCGCGAGAATTTCCGACGAGAAAACTCCCTCGTGATGTGTGATTGCCGCCAGTACGTGGACGGCGATGGAAAATTGAGTGTTTACTGAAGCCATTTATAGATACTATATTAGTATCCATATTGGATGCAAGTGCCGCGTGACGGCAAGGCATGGGGCGGCCCTCGACCGCCTCACAGCCATACTGGCTGGCAGTTGCAGTGAATGGCCCAGCGCTTTATAGACTTTTGGGGCCCTCGCAAATGTCGGCTATTGGCACATAGCGGTCACTGTAAAACTGCACGCAATGAATGATTTTGGCTTGAACCCATTTTTCAGATTCAAGTTGGACGCACCCCGCGATAGACACTGGGCGCCTGTCCCGTCCAGCGCTTGAACGCACGATTGAAGCTGCTGGCGTCCGAAAATCCCAGCAGGTATGTAATCTCGCCGATGCTGTAGCCGTGGTCGCGGATATAGGACAGCGCCAGATCGCGCCGCGTATCGTTCAGCAGTTCGGTGAACGAGCACGTAGGGCGGGTTAGCGCAGCGTAACCCGCCTTCCGTGAACCTTACTTTGAGGCGGCAATCGTGGCTACTTCGCAGCGGCGGGTTAGCGCTGCGCTAACCCGCCCTACTCTGCGGAAGCTGCCTCATTTGCTACTTGCGCAGCTCTGGCTGGTCGCACCGGTCTTGGCGACGCTGACCGTGATCTCGTTCGCTCCAGCGCAAGCCGCCAGCAGCAACCGTGACGCACCCGGCGCGGAAACGATGCGCGCGCCCTGCACCGTCACCGCGTAGCCGTCCGGGTACTGACGCGGCGGCAGTTCGATCACGGTCTGCGCCCCCGCAGGAAAATCGCCACTGCCGTCGGCATGCAGCGTCAGGTAGTCCAGCGAGAACGTGCCGCTGCCCGCATCGAAGCCGTAGCTCTTGGGAACGCCGGCAATGGCCTGCGGATACGGCCGCGACAACACCGCGAGTTTGGCGGTCTTAAGGTTGTCGCCCACCGGCGGCTTAGCCGGGTCGAGCACGATCGCCTGGGTGTCGCCCTCGCCGGTGGTGGTCGGGTCGTTGCAGCCGCAATAGTGCCATTCCTGCCAGCCGATCATGTGCCTATCTGCGCGATCCACCATCGCTTCGATGTTGGAGAGATCGTCGCTGGCGCCGAATTCGGTCATCAGCACCGCATCGCCGGTGCTGGCGATATGGCTCTCGGCATTATTGAACACCAGATCGTCGAAGGTATCGCAGGCGGTGTTGTTGCCGGTGAACGGCTCTTGCAGGCAGTAGTCGTGGAACGAAAATCCGGCGTGAGCGTCGCCGAGATTGCCGACATCGGTCTGCACGCCGTTGTTGAAAATTACGTTCGGCTCATACCAAGCCAGATGCTTGGGATCAACCGTGCGGATGGCGGCGATCACACGCTTTTCAAAAGCCGCGAGGCTGGCGTCAAAGATCGGGCAGCCAGCGACCGGCACCACGCAGGTGGCGTACTGCGTGCCGGGCCAGGGCTCGTTGAACAGGTCGTAGCCCATCACCGCCGGGCTGTCCTTGAACCGCGCGGCAACATGCGCCCAGGCTGCGGCGTAGTGGTCCTGCAGGCCGATGCCGTCGCTCGCTGGATCGTTGGCCCAGAAATGATCGAACGCGCGGTTGAGTCCGGGAATCAGGAAATAATCCAGCGTGAACTGGATCTGCGGCTGGTTCGGCAGGCCATCGTCCTGCACCGCCCAATCCGGGAAACCTTCGCCGCTAAATTTTTCGTTGTAGAGATCCTGGTGGAAATCCAGCAGCGAGACGATGCCGTGCCGCGCCAGCGTATCCACAGTCGCCTCAATGCGCGCGAGATAGGCATCGTCGTAGACGCCCGGTTGCGGCTCCACCGCCTTGTAGATCACGCCCAGGCGCACGCTGTTGTAGCCTTCGGCCGCGAGGAAGGCGGCATCGTCCTCGCCGAAACCCACGGCGTCCGGTGCATAGGGCGGCCGTTTGTAGACCATGTTGATACCGTGCAGGATCACGACCCGGCCCTGTGTGTCGGTGACCCAGCGGCCGGCGTGGTCGAGCGGCAGACTGGCCGCCGATGGGGTGCCGCCACCGCTCACGGTTGCCGAGCTGCCGCACGCGGACAGCAACAGTAAAACAGTGCCCAGTAGTGTCTTGCGGAGCATGGTTTGCATGAGTTTGCAGTGAGCCAAGACCGGCAATCTAACCGATGTCCCGCACGCGGATAAGGGCAGATGCGGACACGCAGACCGCTCTGGCGGCCAGATTCTGCCGCAGAATTACCGGTGCGCAGAAGAGCGGGATTTTTTGGCCTTGGCGCGAATCATTTTTTGCGGATGAGCGCCGGGCGCGCCGAGTCCCAACGCTTGTGCACGGACACAACCCGCAGCCACGCCCTCGCGCAGCATCTGCGCCAGGCGCTGCGTGCCGGGGCCGGCGGCTTCGGGATCGGCGAGGATCAGGTACAACTCGGCATAACGCTCACCGCCTTCCTTCAGCGGCAGCGGCTTGAGCTTGCCGGCAGCGATCTCGTCGAGAATGCGGTATTCCGGATACCAGGCAAAACCATAACCCATGCTGGCGGCCTGGATAGAGGTCGACATGTGGCTCAGGGTCCAGCGTTGTTCGGCTTCTATCGACACCGCGCGTGCCGAGCGTTTGGCACCGGTGTCGCGCACCACCAGATGCCGGTGCGCGCGCAGGTCGCGGGTGGTCAGCGGCCTGCCAAGTTTATGCAGCGGATGATCCGGATGCGCCGCCGCGATGAAGCGCATGCGCATCAGCGAGTCGCCAAGAAATCCCACTGGCACCGACGAGGCGATGGCGATCTGCACACGGCCCTGTAGCAGCAATTCGGTGGTGCCGCTCAGCACCGACTCGTAGATTTCGATGCGGGTGTGCGGACTTTCGACGCCGAATTTCGCCAGGCACTCGACCATCAGCCAGGACGGGAACACCACGTCGGCAGCGATGCCGATTTCCGCTTCCCAGCCGGACGACACTGCGCGCGCGGTCTCCTCCAATTCGCCAGCCTCGGCCAGCAGCACACGCGCGCGCCGGTAAAGCAGTTGCCCGGTCGGGGTCAGGATCGCCTTGCGGCCCTGAATCTCGAACGCTTTCACGCCGAGCATGGTTTCCAGCTTCTGCACGGCATAGGTCACTGCGGACTGGCTCTTGTGCAGCAACTCGGCGGCCTGCGCGTAGCCGCCCTCGTCCACCACCGCCAGCAAGGCGCGCCACTGCTCCAGCGTGATTTTCGGATTCACGGTCATTATCGAATTATTGGATGATTATTGGCTAAATATTGTTCTTTTTTATCGATCAGGTAAATACTTTAATGGCGACACCCCGATGCAGCCCGCTGCATCGGTCCCGAATCCAAACGGAGGTGTCCCATGAAAACCTTGCTCCAGATCAACTCCAGCCTGTTCTCAACCGGCGGCCAGTCGAGCCTGCTGTCCGACAGCTTTATCGCCGCCTGGCAGGCCGCGCATCCCGGCGCTGTCGTCAAAACCCGCAACCTCGCCACCGACGTCGTGCCGCACCTGACCGCGGAACGCTTCCAAGCTTTTCTCGCCAAACCCGAAGCGCGCACGCCGGAACAGCAGGACGTGGTTGCGTACTCCGACGCCCTGATCGACGAACTCAAGAGCGCCGACGTGATCGTGCTCGGTCTGCCGATGTACAACTTCGGCATCCCGTCGCAGCTCAAGGCCTATTTCGATCATGTCGCCCGCGCTGGCGTCACCTTCAAGTACACCGAGAAAGGGCCGGTCGGCCTGCTCACCGGCAAACAGGCCTATGTGTTCGCGACGCGCGGCGGTCTCTATGCCGGTACACCCGCCGACACCCAGACCCAGTACGTGCGCGACTTCCTGAAATTCGTCGGCATCGGCGACGTCGAATTCGTCTACGCTGAAGGTCTGGCGATCAGCGAAGACCGCAAGCAGGCGGGTCTCGGCCAGGCCCGCAACCATATCCAGCGTCTGACGACGCAGTTGCAAGCCGCCGCCTGAGGGCGCGGCTTTAATCAACAGGAGCATCACATGAACGCACTGCAAAGCACCACCGAACTCGCCGGCCGTATTTTCATGGCTGCGATTTTCGTTCTTTCCGGTTACGGCAAGATCACCGCCTACGCCGGCACACAGGCTTACATGGCCTCGGCCGGCGTACCCGGCGCGCTGCTGCCGCTGGTCATCGCCGTGGAACTGGGCGGCGGCCTGCTGCTGATCGCCGGATACCAGACGCGCCTGGTGGCACTGGCGCTGGCATTTTTCAGCCTGGCCTCGGCGGCGCTGTTCCACAGCCACCTCGCCGACCAGACCATGTTCATCATGTTCTTCAAGAATGTGGCGATGGCTGGTGGTTTCCTGATCATCGCCGTGCACGGCGCCGGCGCGCTGAGCCTGGACCGCAAGCTCGGCAAATCATAAACAAGCTTCATCACGCGTCTTCTCAAAGGAGAGTGTCATGACCACACGCACGCTTCAGAACATCATCCAGTCGATTCCGGCTTCCGATGGCGCGGGCGTGAAGCTGCGGCGCAGCCTCGGCGCCAGCCAGGCGCTGCGGCACGACCCATTCCTGATGCTCGACGAATTTTTCTCGGATAACCCGGACGACTATCTCGCCGGATTCCCGTCGCATCCGCATCGTGGTTTCGAGACCGTGACCTACATGCTCGATGGCCACATGCAGCATCAGGATCACATGGGCAACAAGGGCGACCTCGGCCCCGGTGATGTGCAGTGGATGACCGCCGCGCGCGGCATCATCCACTCGGAAATGCCGCAGCAGAGCGAGGGCCGCATGCGCGGCTTCCAGCTGTGGCTGAACCTGCCAGCGCGCGAAAAGATGAAGCCGGCCGCTTACCGCGACATTCCAGCGCGCGAGATTCCGATCGTGAAGCTTAGCCGTGGCGGGGAAGTCAAGGTCATTGCCGGTGCACCGAAAATCGAGAACGTGTCAGTTGCTGGACCCGTCAACAGCGGCGACACACCGCTGACGACCGATCCGCTGTATCTCGATGCACATCTGCCGGCGGGCGCGGTGTTCAGCGTGCCGGTTCCGGCCAGCCATAACGCCTTCCTGTACGTGTACGAAGGGAGTGCCTCTGTCGGCGCCGGGGCCGCAGCGAAATCGCTCCCGCATCGCGCCGCAGGCGTGCTGTCGGATGGCGACGAGCTGCGCGTGCAGGCCGATGCCGGCGGCGTGCGCTTCCTGCTGCTTGCCGCGAAGCCGTTGCGCGAGCCGGTCGTGCAGTACGGTCCGTTCGTCATGAACACGCGCGAAGAGATCGAACAGGCAGTCGACGACTACCGCAGCGGACGACTGGCCTCAGCGGCTTGAATGCCGCGCGCGAGCGCAATCCGCGTCCGCACTCAGGCGGATGCGGCTGCCTTGGCTTTCGCCGCGTTTTCGATCACTTCCTCGGCGACGTTGCGCGGCACCGGGTCGTAGTGCGAGAACTCCATCGTGTATGAGGCGCGGCCGCTGGTCATGCTGCGCAGCTGCCCGATGTAGCCGAACATTTCCGACAGCGGCACCGGCGCGACGACCGCAATGTTGGTGCCGCGCTCGAGCTGTTCCTCGATGTTGCCGCGGCGGCGATTGATGTCACCGATGACATCGCCCAGGTAATCGCCAGGCGTCACCGTCTCGACGCGCATCACCGGTTCGAGCAGGATTGGGCCGGCCTTGCGAATCGCCTCGCGGAAGCAGGCTTTCGCCGCGATCTCGAAGGTCAACGCATTCGAATCGACGTCGTGGTAGCTGCCATCGATGAGCGTGGCGCGGAAATCGACGGTGGGGAAGTGCGCCAGCACGCCGTCTTCTTTCTGCATTTTCAAGCCCTTCTCGACTGCCGGCACGAATTCGCGCGGCACCGAGCCGCCCTTGGTCGCATCGACGAACTCGAAGCCGGCGCCACGCGCCAGCGGCTCGAAGGTGATCCACACTTCAGCGAACTGGCCGGAGCCACCAGTCTGCTTCTTGTGCGTGTATTGCTCGGTGAGCTTCTTCGTGAAGGTCTCGCGGTAGGCGACCTGCGGTTCGCCCATGGTGCCTTCGACGCCAAACTCCGTGCGCATGCGATCGAGTGTCACCTCGAGATGAAGCTCACCCATGCCGCGCAGGATCGTCTCATTGGTCTCGCGATCGGTCTCCAGGTGGAGCGAGGGATCGGCGCGCACCATCTTGCCGAGCGCATTGCCGAATTTATCCGCCTCGGCCTTGTTCTTGGCCTTGACCGAAACGCTGATGACCGGATCCGGGAAACGCATGCGCTCGAGCACGACCGGATTGGCTGCGTCGCACAGCGTGTCGCCAGTGTCGGTCTCGGCGAGCGAGACGAGCGCGACGATGTCGCCGGCGCGCGCTTCTTCAATCGGATTGGCATCCTTGGCGAACATCTCGACCATGCGGCCGATCTTTTCGCGCTTGCCGCGTGTGGAGTTCTCGACCGATGCGCCTTTCGCCAGCACGCCTGAATACACGCGAATAAAGGTCAGCGCGCCATACACGTCGTTGATGACCTTGAACGCCAGCGCCGCGAACGGTTCGTCGTCCGAGCACTTGCGCTCGCCGATCGGATGACCGTCGGCATCGACGGTCTTGATGGATTCGACGTCGGTTGGAGCGGGGAGGTAGTCGACTACCGCGTCGAGTACCTGCTGCACGCCCTTGTTCTTGTATGAGGAACCGCACAGCACGATCGTGAACGCCGAGCTGATCGTGCCCTTGCGCAGGCACTTGCGCAGCGTTTCGATCGAGGGCATCTCGCCATTGAGCAGGTGGGCCTCCATCGCCTCATCGTCTTGCTCGAGGCAGGTATCGACCAGTTCGGTGCGGTATTTTTCCGCATCGGCCAGGATCGCACGGTCGGTCGGAATCGTGATGTGGAGCTTGTCGGCCAGGTCGGGCGTGACCTCGAGCGTCTGCCACTCGGCATCCTTGTCGTCTGAATCCCAGACCAGCGCCTTCATCTCGACCAGGTCGATCATGCCCTTGAAATTGTCCTCGGAGCCGATCGGCAACTGGCAGATCAGCGGCCGGGCGCCGAGGCGCTTCTTGATCATGTCGACGCAGCGCATGAAGTTGGCGCCGCTCCGGTCCATCTTGTTGACGTAACACATGCGCGGCACGTTGTAGTTGTTCGCGAGGCGCCAGTTGGTTTCCGATTGCGGCTCGACGCCGGCCACGCCGTCGAACACCACGACCGCGCCGTCCAGCACGCGCAGCGAGCGGTTAACCTCGATCGTGAAGTCGACGTGCCCGGGTGTGTCGATCAGGTTGATTTTCTTGTCGCGCCAGAACGTCGAGACCGCCGCGCTCTGGATCGTGATGCCGCGCTTCTTTTCCTGCTCGAGGTAATCGGTAGTAGTCGAGGACTTCAGGTCCTTCGTGTCATGGATGTCGACGATTGTGTGCTTGCGGCCCGTGTAGTACAGGATGCGCTCCGTTGTCGTGGTCTTGCCGGCGTCGACGTGCGCGATGATGCCGATGTTGCGTATGTCTGCGAGCGGGGTAGTGCGGGGCATGACAAATATCCGTGAAGTTTTCGGTGCGGGCTCGATTGTGTGGTCTGGGTCGCGAAAGGATCAGCCATTGATCAACCCAGAAGCGATCCGCCCAGAATAACATGATAAGGGCAAAAATTGAGACGGCGGGCGCCGACTTGGGCTACGGACCCAAACCACCGCGGGGCATGAAAAGCAGTCGGACGTATCTGCCGTAACTATCGGAAATTGTTATATTGTACGACGAGACTCGCACCAGGTTTGTCGACGCCAAGATAACATTGCACCGGGTTACTTGCGTCCAATGAATTGCGTCTCCCTCAACCTGCGTAGAGGTTTCATGATGAGAGTCAATCCAGATCAGGTGC
>JBOICJ010000321.1:0-4236 GCA_050740035.1 Stenotrophobium sp.
CTCCGGGAGAGGGGCAGGGGTGAGGGGCGCCGGTCCATCGAAGAGTGGCACTCGTTGCAAGCGCGTCCCTCACCCGCACCTTCGGCGCGGCCTCTCCCGGAGGGAGAGGCGAAGGCAGCAACTAGCGCTGTTGATTTCAAGGCGCCGTCGCTCTCGGCTCGCGTGGCATGCCGAGCCCGCGTTCCGCAATCAGGTTGAGATGAATTTCGTTGGTGCCGGCGTAAATCGTATCGGCCCGCGAGAAGAAGAACAGTTGCTGCAAGGGGCGAATCGCCGGGTCGTCCGAGGGGCTGTCGGCCAGCGGGCCGAGCACATCGACCGCGAGCTTGCCGAGATCGCGATGCCAGTTGGACCAATAATATTTTCCGATCAGCGCTTCGCGACGCAACGTAGTGCTTTCGCCGCTGAGCATGCGCAGCGCGTTGTAGCGCATCACGCGCAGGCCGATCCACGCCTGCGCGATGCGCTGGCGGATTTGCGGGTGGGTGTCCTTGCCGGCGGCACGTGCGGCGGCGATCACCAAGTCCAACTCATGCGTGAAATGCATCTGCTGGCCCAGCGTCGAGACGCCACGCTCGGCTTCGAGCAGACCCATCGCGACTTTCCAGCCGTCGCCGATCCCGCCGACCAGATGCGCGGCCTGCGCAACCGCGCCGTCGAAGAACACTTCGTTGAATTCGCTGCCGCCGCCGAGTTGTTTGATCGGGCGAATCTCGATGCCCGGCTGCGCCAGCGGCAGCAACAGGAACACCAGGCCCTTGTTACCCTTGGTGCCGGCCTCGCCACGCGCCAGCACGAAAATCCATTCCGATTCGTGCGCCAGCGAAGTCCAGATTTTTTGCCCGCTGACTTTCCACGAACCATCGGCCTGCCGCTCGGCGCGAGTCTGCACGTTGGCCAGATCGGAACCGGCACCCGGTTCGGAATAACCCTGCGCCCAATACGTCGTGCCGGCGACGATGCCCGGGAGGAATTGCTTCTTCTGCGCGTCGCTGCCGAAGCGGATCAGCGCCGGGCCGATCAGTCCCTCGCCGATGTGACCCATGCGGCCGGGGCCGCCGGCGCGCGCGTATTCCTCGTGGAAGATCACCTGCTGCTCGATCGACAGGCCGCGGCCACCCGCCTCTTTCGGCCAGCCGACGCAGGTCCAGCCACCGGCGGCCAGTTCACGCTCCCATTCCTTGCGCAAGGCCGGATCGGCTTCTTCATCGCCGGGGCCGCCGCGATATTTCAGCGGCGCAAAGCGCCCGACCAGATGCGCACGCATCCAGTCCGCGATTTCGCGGCGGAATCGGCTGTCGTCGTGCGCAATCGTCACACCCGCTCTCCGGTTTTCGCTGGAGAATGATGTTTTATTTTATTAAATATTTTATATAATATCATATAATTAATAACATCACTCCAGCATCATGCGGCAACAGCGGGTCGCGCGCCGGCGCTTTCCGGGGTCGCTGGAAACAGCCGGACGGCAATCGATTCCCGCAGCGCGTCGGCGTCGCCGAGCCAGTGGCTGCTGGCCTGCGCGCGCTTGAAGTACAGCTGCGGATCGTACTCCCAGGTGAAGCCGACGCCGCCGTGCAACTGGATCGCCTCGGCGGCGCAGAAAAACAGCGTGTCGCTGGCTAGCGCCTTGGCCATCGCACACTCCATCGCCAGCGTGCCGTCATCGCTCTGCGCGACTGCAAACGCGGCACCGTAGACCGCCGAACGCAGGGCTTCGACCCGCACCATCATTTCCGCGCAGCGATGCTTGACTGCCTGAAACGAGGCGATCACACGGCCGAACTGCTTGCGCGTGGCGGTGTAAGCGACGGTCAGATCGAGGCACTGCTGCGCCGCGCCAAGCTGCTCGGCGGCGATGTACAGCCGTGCCAACGCCAGACTGCGTGCGAAACCATCCTGCCGCGCACGATCGTCGATGCGCGCCGCCGCCGGCAGCAGCGCATCGCAGGCGACGCGCGAGAAACGCCGCGTCTGGTCCCAGCCCGTCATGGGCAGCACCTGCACACCGTGGGCCTGCGCCGTCAGTGCGAACAGCGCCAGGCCATCGTCGGCTTGTGCGAACACCAGGATCAGATCGGCCTCGGCGGCGCCGACCACGCGCTCGGCCACGCCCTGCAGTCGCCAGCCGTCGCCGACACGCGTGGCGTAGATACTCTTTGCAGCGGCCGGCCAGCCCGCCACGTCGCTGGGTAGCGGCACGGCCGCACGCAGATTGCCTGCGGCAATCGCTGGCAGATATTCGGCTTGCGCCGCCGCCGTCGCGGTTTCGGCCAGGACATTGGCGGCGAGGCAGACCGTGGCGAAAAACGGCGCGCACAACAGGCGTCGGCCGATCTGCTCCTGCACCAGCACCAGTTCCATCGCGCCCAGACCGAGACCGCCGTGCGACTCCGCCACGGCGATGCCGCACCAGCCGAGTTCGCTGGCGATGCGCTGCCAGACGGCGGCGTCATAGCCCGATTCGCTGGCCATCGCCTTGCGCACGGCGGCGCTGTCGCTGACATCGGCGAGAAAGTTCTCGGCGGCGTCGCGGATCATCAGCTGGTCGTCGTTGAGGGCAAAATCCACGCGGGGCAACCCGTAATCGGCATTCCGGACAAGGTTGCCCGGCGCAGGCTCCGATTATTCAACGCGCGGCGCTGCGCCTCTTCATCCGTTAGGGTTAGCGCCGCGGTCCCGGCGCCCTGCTTACAACCGGTCGAGCGCCACCCGCAGTGGATTGATCCAGCGCAGCTTGCGCGGCGCGCGCGCCACGGACGGCTTGCCGTCGAACTCCAGCACGCCGTCGTCGATGGCGCCGCGGCGCATCACCGGGATATCGCGCAGGTAATCCTGCGTGACCTGCCATGGCGAGCGGCTGCCCTGGCGCGGCAGGCTGTCGGCGGCGCGCCGGACATAGCCGGAGGAGAGCCCGCCGAACACCGTGTCCTCGGTGAGGCAGCCCTCGTGGTCACGGGCCACGACCACGCGATAAGCATGCTGGTCCATGTGCTTGAGCAGGCGGCAGACGTATTCGCTGGCGAGATCCGCCTTCAGCGTCCACGAGGCATTGGTGTAGCCGAACACAATCGCCGCGTTGGGTACGCCCTCGACCAGCACGCCCTTGTAGGTGAGCCGGTCCTTGACCGGCACCGGCGCGCCATCAATCCGCATCTCAATGCCGCCGAACAGCTGCACGTCCAGGCCGGTAGCGGTGACGATGATGTCGGCCTCGATCTTCTCGCCCGATTTCAACTGGATGCCATCCGCCGTGAACGCCTCGATCTGGTCGGTGGCAATCGAGGCCTTGCCGTTGCGCAGCGCCTTGAACAGATCGCCGTTGGGTACCACGCAGAGACGCTGATCCCAGGGCTTGTAGCTCGGCGAGAAATGTCGCATGTCCACTTTATCGCCGACCTGCTTGCGGATCAGGCTCAGCAACAGGCGCCGGATCAGCTTCGGATGCTGGCGCGCGGCGCGATAGAGCAGATGCTGGATGCCGATGTTGCGCGAACGGTTGAGGCGATATGCGATCTTGGCCGGCAACAGGCGCTGCAGCCGCGCCGCCAGCGGATCGATTGCCGGCACCGACAAGATGTAAGTCGGCGAGCGTTGCAGCATGGTGACGTGCGCCGCCTTGTCGGTCAGCGACGGCACCAGCGTGATCGCGGTGGCGCCGCTGCCGATGACGACGACGCGCTTGCCGCTGTAGTCGAGGTCTTCCGGCCAGTGCTGCGGATGCACGATCTGGCCCTTGAACTTGGCCTCGCCGGGAAAATTCGGACGATAACCGGCGTCGTAGTTGTAATAACCGGTGCAGCCGACCATGAAGTTCGCCGTGTAGTGCTCGATCTCGCCGTCTGCTTCACGTTTGACGGCCACCGTCCACTGGCGATTGGTGCTCGACCAGTCGCTGCTGATCACTTTCAGACCGAAGCGGATGTGCTTGTCGACGCCGTATTCCCCGGCGGTGTCGTTGACGTAACGACGGATCGACGGGCCGTCGGCCAGAATCCGCGGCTCGGTCCAGGGCCGGAAACGGAAGCCGAAGGTGTACATGTCCGAGTCCGAGCGGATGCCGGGATAGCGGAACAGGTCCCATGTGCCGCCGATGGCCTGCCGACGTTCCAGAATGGCGTAGGTCTTGTTCGGACACTCCGACGTCAGATGGCAGGCGGCGCCGATGCCGGACAGGCCAGCGCCGAGAATGAGCACGTCGAAGTGGTTTTTGTTCATGGTGGTTTTCATAGTGAT
>JBOICJ010000322.1:0-3112 GCA_050740035.1 Stenotrophobium sp.
ATCTACCGCGGCCGTGTCGAAATGAGCACGTCGATCCTGTGGACGATCGGCTTCATGGTCACGTTCACGATCGGCGGCATGACCGGCGTGATGATGGCGATCCCGGGCGCGGACTTCGTGCTGCACAACTCGCTCTTCCTGATCGCGCATTTCCATAACGTGATCATCGGCGGCGTCCTGTTTGGCATGTTTGCCGCGATCAACTACTGGTTCCCCAAAGCCACCGGCTTCTGCCTCAATGAATTCTGGGGCAAGGTCTCGTTCTGGTTCTGGCTGGTCGGTTTCTGGGTGGCATTCGCGCCACTCTACGTGCTGGGCCTGATGGGCATCACCCGCCGACTCAGCCATTTCACCGACCCCAGTCTGCAAATCTGGTTCCAGATCGCGGCAGTGGGTGCGGGGCTGATCTTCATTGGCATCCTGGCCTTCCTGATCCAGCTCTACGTCAGCATCCGCGACCGCGAAGCGTTGCGCGATACCACTGGCGATCCGTGGGATGGCCGCACGCTGGAGTGGGCCACCTCGTCGCCGGCGCCGGTCTACAATTTTGCAGTCACGCCGATCGTGCATGAGCGCGACGCCTGGCTGGATATGAAGCAGCGCGGTCATCGCCGGCCACAGAGCGATTTCAAGCCGATCCATATGCCGAAGAACACGGCGACCGGCATCGTGCTCTCGGGCCTGAGTCTGCTCTGTGGGTTTGGCCTGATCTGGCATATCTGGTGGCTGGTCGTAGCGGCGTTCGTGGGCATCGTCGGCGGCGCCATTGCGCATACCTTCAATTACCACCGCGATTACTACATCCCGGCTGAAGAGGTCGCGCGTGTCGAAGCTGCGCGCAGCCAGTTGCTCGCACAATCGGTGCCCTCGACATGAATGCCACCACTGACACCATGAATCACGCCGCGCCGCAGTTCTATGTGAGCGAAGAGCCGCACGCCGGGACCAACGTGCTGCTCGGGTTCTGGGTTTACCTGATGAGCGACTGTCTCATCTTCGCGGTGTTGTTCGCCTGTTATGCCGTGTATGGCCACAACTATGCGGCCGGGCCTTCGGGTGCGGATCTGTTTGAGCTGCCGGCGCTGGCGGTGAGTACCGCCGCACTGCTGCTGTCGTCGATCACCTATGGTTTTGCCATGCTCGAGATGGCGCGCAAGCGCAAGGGCGCGATGCTGGCCTGGCTGGTAGTGACGGCCGGCTTTGGCCTGGTCTTCCTTGGGCTGGAGGTCAAGGAGTTCGCGCACATGGTGGCCATCGGCGCGGGGCCGGATCGCAGCGCGTTCCTGTCCTCGTTCTTCACCCTGGTGGGCACGCACGGCCTGCACGTGACTTTCGGCATCATCTGGATGGTGACCATGATGGTGCAGGTGACCCGCTATGGCCTGACCGCGGATAACCAGCGCCGTCTGGCCTGCCTGAGCCTGTTCTGGCACTTTCTCGACCTCGTGTGGATCGGCGTCTTCAGCTTTGTCTACCTGATTGGAGTCCTGTAATGAGTGCCGCGACCGAATCTCATTCATCACGCGCCAGCAGCCATGTCCATGGCAGCGACCATGCCAATGTCGATTTGCCGCATGCGACCCTGCGCGGCTACATGACCGGCTTCATCCTGTCGATCATTCTGACCATCATCCCGTTCTGGCTGGTGATGGGTCACGTCTTCGCCAATCCGAACAGCACCATCATGCTGGTGCTCGCGTTCGGAGCCGTGCAGATCGTCGTGCATATGGTGTATTTCCTGCACATGAACTCCAGCTCGGAAGGCGGCTGGAACATGATGGCTCTGATATTTACTCTGATCCTGGTGGTGATCACGCTCAGCGGTTCGATCTGGATCATGTACCACATGAACGCCAATATGATGCCGGAGATGCCAGCCACGCCAACGCCACAGAACGTGCCGATGATGCCGACGATGCACAACATGCACGACATGAAGTGACGCGGTAGCGGCCCGTGACTGAGACGCAGCTCAGGCGTTCTCTGTTCAAGATTGCTGGCTGGGGGGTGGTCGCGGCGGTGCTGTTTGCCGGGTTTTTCGCGCTCGGCAGTTGGCAGGTGGCACGCCGTGCATGGAAACTGGATTTGATCGCGCGGGTCGATCAGCGCGTCCACGCGCCGCCGGTTGTGACTCCGGGGCGTAAGGACTGGCCGCGCATCAACGCCGTTGACGATGCGTATCGCCATGTGCGCGCCACTGGCGAGTTCCTCGGCGAGGATGAAACCCTGGTCTATGCCTCGACGCAGTTGGGTGACGGTTATTGGCTGATGACGCCGCTGCGCATGGCCAATGGCGACATCATCCTGGTCAATCGCGGATTCATTTCTTCAGATTTTTCAGCATCGCCTGCGTTCAAGGCGCTGCCGCGACCGCGGGGGCAGGTCGTCATCACCGGTCTGCTGCGCCTGAGCGAACCGCATGGCGGTTTTCTGCGCCGCAATCAGCCGACGGCGAAACGCTGGTACTCACGCGATGTCGCTGCGATTGCGGCCGCCGACAAGCTGCCGGCTCAGGTTGTGGCACCGTACTTCATCGATGCCGATGCTTTGCCGCAGTCCGGCAATGGGCCGGTCGGCGGATTGACGGTGATTTCTTTTTACAATCACCACCTGTCCTACGCCATCACCTGGTATGCGCTGGCGGCGATGACGCTACTGGGCGCCGCGATTCTGATCCGCTACGAATGGCAGCGCCGGTCTGACGCGTAGTTCTGGCGGAGTCAGCCGCCGTCGTCGAGGTGTCCATTGATGCCGTTAGCTGGCGGCATCTGCAGGAAATAGCCGGATTCGTGCAGGGCCTGCAGCACCTTGCCGGTATCCACCCGTGCCAGCTTGCGCTGGTTCAGGTCCAGTTCCATCACCTGCGTCAGTTTGCCGGTGCTGCGCAGCAGGGCCTGGGGCAGGGTGTCCGGGTCGAGTCCGGTGCGGACGTAGAGATACATCTCGTTCTGCCGCGCGCAGCGGTAAGCAATGCAGGTGCTGTTCATTCGTCCTTATCGTCCACTGGCTTCCATGTCACGCCTTTGATATCGCACAGCGGCTTCGACATGCGCTCGGGGTGATGCGGCTCGCCGTGGTCGCGATAAAACTCCAGCAGCGTTTGCAGGTCCGC
>JBOICJ010000323.1:0-10361 GCA_050740035.1 Stenotrophobium sp.
GGAATGCGCAGGGTATCGCCAAGTACAAGAAGGACGTACTGGGGTGGTGATTCTGGTATTGCGCAGCAATTCAGGGGAAATTGGCGCTCCCACCGGGATTCGAACCCGGGTTTAAGCCTTGAGAGGGCTCCGTCCTAGGCCTCTAGACGATAGGAGCGTGCGGTAGATGCAAGCGGCGCGTATTATACGCGGCAGCATCCCGCCGACAAGGCGGTTACAACAAAAAAGCATCAGGAATCGAGCCATTACCGAGCCAAGACGCATTCCGAGAGCGGAACACTCAATTTCGCGTTCACAGATTTCACCGGGCGCCCTCAAGGTGCTCTATACCCTGAAAGATGCCGGCTATGAGGCGTATCTGGTGGGTGGCGGCGTGCGCGATCTGCTGGCTGGACTCACGCCCAAGGATTTCGACATCGCCACCAGCGCGCACCCCGAGCAGGTCAAGGCGCTGTTCCGGTCCTGTCGCTTGATCGGGCGACGTTTCGTGATCTGTCACGTGCGCTTCGGCAGTGAAATCATCGAGGTCACGACTTTTCGCGGTCCGATCACCGACAGTCACGAACGCGACGAAACTGGCCGCATCCTCAGCGACAACGAGTACGGCACGCTGGAGCAGGATGCGTTCCGACGTGACTTCAGCATCAACGCGCTGTATTACGACATCCGCGATTATTCCATAGTTGACTATGCCGATGGCCTGGGCGATCTGCGCGAGGGCGTGGTGCGATTGATCGGCGATCCCGAGCAGCGTTACCGCGAAGATCCGGTGCGGATGCTGCGTGCGGTGCGCATCGCGCAAAAGATGGGCTTCACGATCGATGAACGCTCTTTGGCGATGATCAAGTCGCTCGGCCATCTGCTGTGCGAAATCCCCGCCGCGCGTTTGTTCGATGAAATTCTGAAGGTGTTGCAGAGCAAGGACGCCGTGAACAACTTTATGCAGATGCAGGAGTTGGGTCTATTTCAACATCTGTTTCCGCAGACCGAGCAGGCCCTGGAAGATGCGCGCAGCTACAACTTCGTCATCAGCGCGTTGCTGGCGACCGCGGAACGACTCAAGCGCGACGCCACGGTGAGTCCGGCGTTTCTCTACGCAGCGCTGCTGTGGCCGCCGGTGCGCAGCCGCATGAAGCAGTTGATGGTGAAACAGGGGCATCACTACAACGTCGCCAGTGTGCAGGCCTCCGAGGAAATTCTCTCGCATGCCGTGCAGCGTGTCGCCATTCCCAAGCGCTGCTCGCTGCCGATGCGCGAAATCTGGCAACTGCAACCGCGCTTTGAAATCCGCAAGGGCGGGCAGGCGCGGCGCCTGCTGACGCATCCGCGGTTCCGCGCCGCCTATGATTTCCTGTTGCTGCGCGCGCAGGCAGGTGAAGCGCCGCAGGAGCTGGCGGACTGGTGGACGAAGGCGCAGGAGAATCAGGAACTGCCGCCATTGGGCGACGACGTGCCTGCGGTCACGGAAGCTCCCGCGCGCAAGAAGCGTCGCCGCGGCGGGCGTGGACGCAAGCGCAGCGCGTCACCGGCGACCGAATAGCGTCACCCGCTCTCGTTGATTTTCAATCAAATATTGTTATAAATTATATTATATATAATATATATTTATATAAAATATAACAAAATCTTACTGCAGAATTGGCATAGCGGGTGGCTGAATTTATTGATCCGGCACATAAATACCGTTCGCTCTGAGCTTGTCGAAGGGCGTTTGCGCTAGGGCTTCGACAAGCTCAGCCCGAACGGTTTCATACTATTTGCGTGCCGGATCAATAAGACGCGTGGAGGCTGCTTCTTGACCAAAGCCTATATCGGACTCGGTGCCAACCTCGGCGATCCGCCCGCGCAATTGCGCCGGGCGTTGCAGGCAATTGCGGCGTTGCCGGAGGTGCGGCTACTGGCGCAATCGCGGTTGTATCGCAGCGACGCCATCGGCGTTGCGAACCAGCCGGATTACTGCAATGCCGCGTGCATGATTGAAACGCAACTGGCGCCGGAGCCATTGTTCGAACATCTGGTCGCGATCGAACGCGCCGCGGGTCGCGTCCGCGATGGCACGCGCTGGGGGCCGCGGTTGCTGGATCTGGATCTGCTGCACTACGCAGGCGTGACCTGCGACACGCCGCGTCTGCGCCTGCCGCATGCCGAACTCGCGCGGCGCAATTTCGTGCTGGTGCCGTTGCTGGAAATTGCGCCCGGACTGGACATTCCCGATCTGGGGCCAATCGCTGGCTTGGCCGAAGCGGCGGGCGGCGCCGGGTTGTCGCTTTGGCCGGCAAAATCCGGATGAATCGGCCGGTTGTTTTGCTATAGTCACGCCGCCTTTACGCCAGTCCCCAAACGCATGGAACCGAGCAAGCCCGTCAACATCGCAGAATTGCAGCGCATGCGCGCCGCCGGCGAGAAGATCGCCTGCCTGACCGCCTATGACGCCAGCTTCGCGCTGCTCGAAGATCGCGCCGGCGTCGATCTGATTCTGGTCGGCGACTCGCTGGGCATGGTCATGCAGGGCGGCACCACGACGACACCGGTGACGGTCGACGATATCGTTTATCACTCGCGCTGCGTGGCGCCGCATCTCAAGCGCGCCTTCCTCGTTGCCGATCTGCCATTCCTGTCCTACGCCACGCTGGAGCGCGCGCTGGATGCCTCGCAGCGCATGATGCAGGAAGGCGGCGCCAAGATGGTCAAGCTCGAAGGCGGTCGCGAGCAGGCCAGCATCGTCGAGTATCTGGCGGTGCGTGGCGTGCCGGTGTGCGCGCATCTGGGCTTGCGGCCGCAGTTCATTCACAAGATGGGCGCGTTCAAGGTGCAGGGGCGAGATGATCGGGCCGCCGAGGCGATGCTGCACGATGCCAAGGTGCTGACCGAAGCCGGTGCCGACCTGCTGGTGCTGGAGTGCGTGCCCTCCAGCCTCGGGCGGCGCATCGCCGAGATTTCGCGGGCGCCGGTCATCGGCATCGGTGCCGGTGCCGAGGTGCACGGCCAGATTCTGGTGTTGCAGGACATCCTGAATATTTCGCCGATGGTGACGCTGGGCCGCACGCCGCGATTCGTGAAGAACTACATGACCCAGGGTGCCGATATCGAAGGCGCGGTGGCCGCCTATGTTCGCGAGGTGAAATCGGGCGCCTATCCGGCAGCGGAACACTGCTTCGGCGATGCCGCGCTGCCGCGTCCGCAAGAGTCTGGGCGTATTCCTGTGCGATTGCCGGCTTCGAGCCGGTCGCGGCCGCGCAAATAGAGCTGGCGGCAGGGATTCCCATTCAGACGCTGCACGACATTGTCGAACTGCGCGCCCAGCTCAACGTCTGGCGCAGGGCGGGGCAGCGCATCGCGCTGGTGCCGACCATGGGCAATCTGCATCGCGGCCATCTGGAACTGGTGCGGCGTGGGCGTGAGGTTGCGGATCGCGTCGTTTCCAGCGTGTTCGTGAATCCCTTGCAGTTTGGGCCGAACGAGGATTTTGGCCGCTATCCGCGTTCGCTCGAACAGGATCAGGCGGCACTGACGCAGGCGGGTGCGGACCTGTTGCTGGCGCCCTCGGCCAAGGCGATCTATCCGCGCGGCATGGACGGACTGGCGCGGGTCGGCGTGCCGGAAATTTCCAATATCCTCTGCGGTCATTTTCGTCCCGGCCATTTCGATGGCGTGGCGACGGTGGTCAATATCCTGTTCAACCTGGTGCAGCCGGAAGTCGCGCTGTTTGGCGAGAAGGATTACCAGCAGCTGTTCATCCTGCGACGGATGGCGGCCGATCTGCATATCCCGGTTGAAATCATCGGCGTGGCGACCGAGCGCGAGCCGGATGGACTGGCGCTGTCGTCGCGCAACCAATATCTGAGCGCCGAGGAGCGCCAGCGCGCGCCGGAGTTGTACGCGACGCTGCGCGAAGTTGCGCAGAAGCTGCAATCGGGACGGCGCGATTTTTCCGCGCTGTGCTATGCCGGCATCAAGCGACTCGAAGCCAGCCAGTTTCGCCCGCAATATCTCGAGGTTCGGGCGCCCGATCTGAGCGCTGCCGGCCGCAGCGGGCAGGAGTTTGTGATTCTGGTTGCCGCGTATCTCGGCAAGACCCGTCTGATCGACAACATCAGCGTTCGCGCCTGAAACTTTGAACGACGGGAAAAATCGACTAAACTACCGCCTCCAAATCGCCTTGCGACCTCTGTCGCAGGTGACGGGCGCATGTCTTTTTGGGCCGCCCGCTATTCTGAAACCCTGATTGTCCGGTGCATGTCTTTTTGGGCCACCGGCTTTCACACCCAGGAATAAGCCATGCAGCTCAATATCTTAAAGTGCAAACTTCATCGCGCTTGCGTGACCCACGCCGAGCTTGATTACGAAGGTTCGTGCGCCATCGACAAGCGTTTGCTGGAACTGGCGGGCATCCACGAGTTCGAGCAGATTTACATCTACAACGTCACCAACGGCGAGCGTTTCGTGACTTATGCGATTCTGGCCGAGCCCGGTTCGGGGGTCATCTCGATCAATGGCGCGGCTGCGCACAAGGCCCGCGTCGGCGATCGCATCATCATCTGTGCCTACGCCGGCATGGATGAAAAAGAACTGCGTGCGCACAAGCCGCGTCTGGTCTACCTGGATGCCGACAACAAGGTCACCGGCTCGGCCAACACCATCGCAATGCAGGCGGCCTGATCCGGTTTTGGCCGGCGCATGAGCCGGGTTCAGGCGTGGTTTCCGACGCTGATCTATAGCGAGCGCCTGCTCGCCAGGGGTGGGCAGGCATTCAATCGGGAATTGCTGCACGAATGCTGGCAGATTCGCGATTACGACCGCGCGGGCGTTCGCTGGTCGCGTAAGAACTATCCCGGCGGTTACACCAGCTACGGTTCAATGGACCGGCTGCACTGTTTTTCTTCCACTTTCAATCAATTGCGCGGCAAGATCGACCGGCATGTGCGCAACTATGCGCGTGCGCTGGAATGGGATCTGCGCGGCGGCAAGCTGGCGATGACCGATTGCTGGATCAACATCATGCCGCCCGGCTGTGTGCACAGCTTCCACCTGCACCCGCAGGCGGTGGTCAGCGGCACCTACTACGTGCAGACTCCGAGGGGTTGTTCGGGGTTGAAATTCGAAGACCCGCGCCTGTCGCGGCTGATGGCCGCGCCGCCGCGTTTGGCGCATGCAGCGCCGGAGCAACAGGCGCACATCGGTTATTCGGCGCAGGCGGGGCGGCTGATTTTGTTCGAAAGCTGGCTGCGGCACGAAGTGCCCGCTAATCTAGCGACCGGAGAGCGCGTCAGTATCAGTTTCAACTATCACTGGCTCGCCTAAATACAGCATTCCCGGTCAATGCCGGCAGGATCGGTCAGTCCTTCATGTCCAAGCTCATTAACAGCGCCGCCTGGCAGGCGTTGCAGTCCCACGCCCAGTCGATGCGTGGCGCCACGATTGCCGATCTGTTTGCGGCCGATTCGCTGCGCGCCGGGGCTTTTTCATGCGATGCGGTGGGTTTGCATCTGGATTATTCAAAGCAGCGCGTGACCGCAAGCACGCTTGCGCTGCTGCTCAAGCTGGCCCGGCAACAGCGTCTGGATGAATGGCGGCAACGGCTGTTTGCGGGAGAGGTGGTCAATAGCACGGAGAGCCGCGCCGCAGGACATGTGGCGCTGCGCGCGCCCGCCGATGCCGTGATCGAAATCGGCGGCGAAAACGTCGTCCCTGCCGTGCATGCCGTGCTGGATCGCATGTGCACCTTTGCCGAGCAGGTCCGCGGCGGTGATTGGCGCGGCCACAGCGGCAAGCGCATCACCGATCTGGTCAACATCGGCATCGGCGGCTCGGACCTGGGGCCGCGCATGGTTTGCGACGCGTTGTCGGCGGTGGCGGACGGGCCGCGCACGCATTTCGTGTCCAATGTCGACGGCGTGCAGATTTCAGAATTGCTTGAGATCCTGAATCCGGAGACGACACTCTGGGTCGTCACCTCCAAGACTTTCACCACTCAGGAAACCATGGCCAATGCGCATGCGGCGCGTGAGTGGTTCCTGCGCGGCGCAGATGAAACAGCCATTGCCCGGCATTTCGTTGCGGTCTCGACCAATATTGCTCAGGTCAGGAAATTCGGCATCGCCGACGAAAACGTTTTTGGCTTCTGGGATTGGGTCGGTGGTCGTTATTCGCTGTGGTCGGCGGTCGGACTCTCCATCGTCGTGGCCATCGGCGCCAAACAGTTTCGGGCGCTGCTGGCCGGCGCGCATGCGATGGATCAGCATTTCCTGCATGCGCCGATGGCGCAAAATCTGCCGGTACTGCTGGGGCTGCTGGCGGTCTGGAACAATAATTTTCTGAACTGCGCCAGTCACTACATCGCGCCTTACGCGCAGAAACTGCTGCATTTCACCGCGTGGTTGCAGCAGTTGGAGATGGAGTCCAACGGCAAGGGCGTCGATCGCCAGGGCCACCCGGTGGATTACCCGACGACGCCTTCGTTATGGGGCGATGTCGGCACCAACGGCCAGCATGCTTTTTTCCAGATGCTGCATCAGGGGCCGGCGGTGCACTCGGTGGATTTCATCCTGCCGATCGCCTGCGATCACGGTTTGCAGCAGCAACACCAGATCCTGTTGGCGAATTGCCTGGCGCAGAGCGCGGCGCTGATGCTGGGCAAGAGTGCCGAGGAAGTCGCGGTCGAATTACAGGCGCGCGGCATCAGCGGTGTCGTGTTGTCGGCTGCGGTTCCGCCTCGCGTGTTCAGCGGCAACCGTCCCAGCAACACGCTGCTGCTGCCGCGCCTGGACGCCTATCATCTCGGCGCGTTGCTGGCGCTGTACGAGCATCGCACCTTCGTGCAGAGCGTGATCTGGAACATCAATCCCTTCGATCAATGGGGCGTCGAACTGGGCAAGCAACTGGCCAAGAACGTGCTCGACGCCATGAGCGGCGCAGAGCTGCCGCTCGATGGTTCTACGCAGGCTTTGCTGGAACGTCTGCGTTGACCGTGTGCCGGGCGAGCGCCCAGACCACATGCTCGCGCACGATTTCATCCGGATCGTACTGGCGTGAAGCGAGCGCGGCGATAACCGTCGGAGTGGCGGGCGCATTGCCTAGCGCCACGGCAAGATTCCTCAACCAGCCGGCATAGCCGGCGCGACGCAGCGCCATGCCTTCGGTGTTGCGCTGCCATTCGACTTCGCTCCAGGCAAACAGATCGACGAGGGCGGCGCTGTCGAGCCCGTGCCTTGGTGTGAAATCGGTTTCCGTCGTGGTCTGCGCGTAGCGGTTCCAGGGGCAGACCAGTTGGCAATCATCGCAACCGAAAATCCGGTTGCCGATCATCGGCCGCAGTTCCACCGGAATGGGCCCGCGGTTTTCGATGGTGAGATATGAAATGCAGCGGCGTGCGTCCAGACGGTATGGTCCGACGATGGCCTGGGTCGGGCAGACCTTGATGCAGGCGCTGCATTTGCCGCACTCGTTCTCGGCCTGCGGCGCCGCGTCGGGCAGCAGGCGCAGATCGGTGAAAATTTCACCTAGGAAAAACCATGAGCCGGCGTTGCGGTTGAGCAGCAGCGTGTTCTTGCCGATCCAGCCCAGGTGCGCGTTGCGCGCCAGTGCTTTTTCCAGCGCCGGCGCGCTGTCGGAAAAAACCCGATAGCCATGCGGGCCGATGGCGGACTCGATGCGCCTGGCCAGTTTCTGCAGGCGCGAGCGCATCAGCTTGTGATAGTCGCGGCCCAGCGCGTAGCGCGAGATATAGGCGAGTTCGGGGTTGCGCAAAACCTGTTCCGCGCGTTCTGCGTGGGGCCGATAGTCGAGACGCGCCGAGATGACGCTGACGGTGCCGGGCTGGAGATTTGCCGGATGTTCGCGCAGCGGCAGTCCGCGCTGCATGTAGTCCATGCTGCCATGCAGGCCCTCGGCCAGCCAGCTGCGCAGGTGCGACAGATCATCATCGAGCGTGAGTTCGGCGATGCCGGCGTCGGCAAAACCCAGTTCCCGCGCCCAGGCGCGGATGTCTGCGGCAGACAGGTTGAGTACGGGCAGGGGTTCGGTCACGAATATAATGTGCGCATGATGACGCAGGATATTTCTCGCGGATTGTATTCGGTTGCGCAGGTGCGCGAACTGGATCGGCGTGCGATGGCCTCCGGTATCGCCGGATACCCGTTGATGCAACGCGCGGCTGCGGCCTGCTGGCGTGCGTTGCAGGAGCGTTGGCCGGAGGCGCGGCGTATCCATGTGTTCTGCGGCTCCGGCAACAATGGCGGCGACGGCTTCGAGATCGCGCGATTGGCCTTGTCGGCGGGACGAACCGTGCGGGTGAGTCAGGTGGGCAAGGTGCCTGAGAGCGGCGATGCCCTGACGGCATTGACAGCCTGGCAAGCCGCAGGCGGGCAGGTAGATTCCTTCTCGTCTGCGCGAATTTCTGATGCGGACGTGATTGTCGATGCGATCTTTGGCATCGGTTTGTCGCGCGATGTGGCGGGCGTAGCGCGCGAGGCTATTTACGCCATCAACGTGGCACATGAAACCGGCACAGGTGTTCTGGCGGTGGATGTGCCGTCGGGGCTGGACGCCGACCGTGGTTGCGCGATGGCTGCGCAGATCCATGCGGATCTGACGGTGACGTTGATCGCCGACAAACCGGGGCTGCATGCCGGCAATCCGGGTGTCGGGCAGGTACTGCTGGCGGATCTCGATATTCCCCAGGCTTTGCGCGAGGGCTTGCAGGCGCCGCTGCAAAGCCTGCATGAGACAGACTTGAAGCAATGGCTGCCCGCGCGGCCTGTCAATGCGCACAAAGGCAGTAACGGACATGTCCTGCTGGTGGGCGGCAATCACGGCATGGCCGGCGCCATCCTGCTGGCGGCCCGCGCCGCGCTGCGGGCTGGTACGGGGCTGGTGAGCGTGGCGACACGACAGCAGCATGCGACGGCGCTGACGGCGGTGCAGCCGGAACTGATGTGCCACGGCGTGGAGCAGGTCGAAGAATTATTGCCGCTGTTGCAGCGTGTCGATGCGATCGCCATCGGCCCCGGGCTGGGACAGGATGACTGGAGCCGCAAAATTTACGCGGCTGTCATGCAATGCGACAAACCGCGAGTGATGGATGCCGACGCGCTCAACCTGCTTGCCAATGAACCGGTGCATCATGCGCAGTGGGTTCTGACGCCGCATCCGGGCGAGGCCGCGCGCTTGCTGGCATGCAGCACGGCAGCCATCCAGCAGGATCGTTTTGGCGCAGTCTCGCGCTTGCAGGGACGCTATGGTGGCGTGGTCGTGCTCAAGGGTGCGGGCAGCCTGATCCAGGGCGCAGTCCGGCGGCTGTGCCCTTACGGCAATCCCGGCATGGCCGTGGGCGGCATGGGCGATGTCCTCACCGGTATCATCGCCGCATTCATCGCGCAGGGGTTGTCGCCCGAGGATGCGGCCAACGCCGGCGTGCTGGCGCATGCCCTCGCAGGCGACCGTGCCGCCAAGGCCGGGCAGCGCGGCCTGTTGCCCGGCGATGCGATTGGCGAACTGCGCAGTATCGTTAATCCAGTCGTCACTCCATGAAACTGTCTCTGAAGGATGCCGAGGCCACCGCGGCTGCGGGCGCTGCACTGGCGCAGGCGCTGCAGGCACGTCGTGGCGCCGTGGTTTATCTGCGGGGTGAACTGGGTGCAGGCAAGACCACGCTGGCCCGGGGATTTCTCAGGGCATTGGGCGTCGCAGGTGCGATCCGCAGTCCCACCTATACCCTGATGGAAATTTATAATGTCCAGTCTCGCGAAGTGCTGCACATGGACTGCTACCGCCTGAGCGATCCGCTGGAGTTGCAGAATCTCGGCCTGGCCGATTACTCACCCGAGCGTGCGATCTGGCTGGTGGAGTGGCCGGAAAAAGGTGCTGGCATCTTGCCGGCCGCCGATATCGTGATTGAAATGGTGCCGGCGGAAACCGGCAGGAACCTTTTGCTGAGTGGGCTTTCGGATGACGAGGCCGGGTGCATTTCAGACCGACTTAGCGCGTGAATCGTGTGTTTAACCTTAATAACATCTGCTATCCATATTGTTTATATAAAAGAAAATCTTGACTTATAGAAAATATCACCCTAATCTGGCCACCTGCCGTTATGGAGCCACGGCCATGCGTCTGGTTTTACTGAGCGTCCTGTTATCTTTTGCCTCGCTGGCGAATGCCGCGCAGTTGCAGGCATTGCATTTGTCGCAGGTCGGCGCCAATACCCATGTCGTGTTCGATCTGCAGGGCAGCAGCACTCCCCACAAGATTTTCACGCTCGCCAATCCCGATCGGGTGGTGATCGACATCGCCGGCGTCGATGCCAGCGGCGTTGCGCTCGTCAACAAGACGGCGGGTTCGGGTTACGTCAAGAACGTGCGCTCGGC
>JBOICJ010000324.1:0-12126 GCA_050740035.1 Stenotrophobium sp.
GATCGAGACGCTGCGCCGCATCATCCACAAACCCTACGGCATCATGCTGGTCACCGGCCCGACCGGTTCGGGCAAGACCACCACGTTGAATTCTGCGATGTCGGTACTCAACGACCGCAGCCGCAACATCATGACCGTCGAAGACCCGATCGAGTACTACATCGACGGCGTCGGCCAGACCCAGGTGAACTCCAAGGTCAGCATGACTTTTGCGCGTGGCTTGCGCGCGATCCTGCGTCAGGATCCCGACGTGGTCATGGTCGGCGAAATCCGCGACCTCGAGACCGCACAGATCGCCGTGCAGGCCTCGCAAACGGGTCATCTTGTTCTGTCCACCCTGCACACCAACACCGCCGTGGGTGCGGTCACGCGCCTGCGCGACATGGGCGTGGAGCCTTATCAGCTGTCTTCCTCGCTGGTCGGCCTGATGGCGCAGCGTCTCGTGCGCAACCTCTGTCCGCACTGCAAATCCCCTTACGACGCCTCCACCGCAGAAAAAGAGCATCTAGGACTCAGCACACGTCGCAAAATCACGCTGTATAAGCCCGTGGGCTGCCCGCTATGCCGCCACACCGGCTTCCTTGGCCGCAGCGGCATACACGAAGTGATCGAGGTGGATCGCGAACTCGAAGCGCTGATTCATGACAATGCCAGCGAACAGGTGCTGGAGGCGCATGCACGCAAACACAGCAGCGGCATCCTGCAATCCGGGCGCAACAAAGTCCTGGCCGGAAACACCGTTTTGTCCGAAGTTCTGCGCGTCACCACCGAGGAGTAATCTGCGGTGGCTGCCTACGAATATACCGCGCTTACCGCCGGCGGCCGGCAGGAAAAAGGCCTGATCGAAGGCGATACCGCGCGCCAGGCGCGGCAGATGCTGCGCGATCGCGGCCTGAGTCCGCTGGCGATCATCGAAGTCGCCGATGCCGGAAAATCATCCCGTACTTCGATCTTCCAGCGCGGCAACGGCATCTCGGCCACCGAACTGTCCCTGTTCACGCGCCAGCTGGCGACGCTGGTGCGCTCCGGCTTGCCGCTCGACGAAGCCCTCGCCGCGGTCTCGGAGCAGAGCGAGGGCAAGCGCGTCAAGCGCATCGCATTGGGCGTGCGCGCCGGCGTCGTCGAAGGCAATACCCTGGCCAGTTCGCTGAACCAGTTTCCGAATGTGTTTCCGCCCCTGTTCCGCGCCACCATCGAGGCCGGCGAACAATCCGGCAAGCTCGACCATATCCTCGAACGACTCGCCGACTACGTCGAGCGAAGGCAGGTGCTGAACCAGAAAGTCATGCTGGCCACCTTCTACCCGGCGATCCTGACGCTGGTTGCCGTCAGCGTCGTCATCCTGCTGCTGACATACGTCGTACCACAGGTGGTGCAGGTGTTTCAGGACATCAACGCGCAACTGCCCCCACTCACGCGCGGATTGATTGCGTTCTCCGGATTCCTGCGCGACTGGGGAATCTACCTGCTGATTCTGCTGGCCGTCGGCATCGTCATTTTTACCCGGATGATGCGCAATGATGTGTTCAAGCGCCGCGTCCATCTCTGGCAATTGCGCCTGCCGCTGATCGGCCGCCTCGTGCGCGGCGCCAACACCGGCCGCTTTACCCGGACGCTCGGCATCCTGTTCGGCAGCGGCGTACCGATCCTCGATGCCATGCAGATCGGCACGCAGGTCGTTTCAAACCTGCCGATGCGCGAAGCCATCGAAGCGGCCGCGATCAAGGTGCGCGAAGGCACGCCGCTGAGCAAGGCGCTGATCGCTTCCAAGCTGTTCCCGCCGATCAGCATTCATCTCATCTCCAGTGGCGAGTCCTCAGGCCGGCTGGACGAAATGCTGAACCACGCCGCGGAAAATCAGGAGCGCGAAGTGGAAACCCTGGTCGCCGGCTTGATGGGCGTTTTCGAACCCGTCCTGATCCTGACCATGGGCGCTATCGTGCTGGTGATCGTGCTGGCCATCCTGCTGCCGATCTTCGATTTGAATCAACTGGTGAAATGAGCCGCGGCTCCACGCAGCCGGCAGGTCGCCGATCAGATTGACGCTTGCGACGGAAATTCAGCCGTTGCGACAGGTGCGGACTGCATCAAGCGACTGATCCGTGCCGGCACATCCCGCTCGACTTCCAGAACCGCGACGCGAATCGCGTTGGCCAGGGCGATGGCATCGGCACTGCCGTGCGACTTGATGACGATGCCATTGAGTCCGGCAAAACTGGCGCCGTTGTAGTGGCGCGGATCCATGCGCCGGCCCAGCGCCTTCAACGCCGGCAACGCCATGGCGGCGGCCATTTTGGTGAACACGCTGCGGGTGAATTCTTCTTGCATGAACTGCTTCATCATCTTGGCCACGCCTTCGCCGGTCTTGAGTGCGATATTGCCGACAAAACCATCGCAGACCACGACATCCACGTCGCTGAGAAAAATACCGTCGCCTTCGACGAAGCCAATATAGTTGAGATTGGACGCGGCGATCAGGCTGGCGGCGTGCTTGATCGTGTCGTTGCCCTTGATCTCTTCCTCGCCGATGTTGAGCAGCGCCACCCTGGGCCGTTCGATGCCGTAAACCGCATTGACGGTCGCCGAACCCATCACCGCGAACTGCAAAAGCTGTTCGGCGCTGCATTCGGCGTTGGCACCGAGGTCCAGCATATGAACATGACCGTTGATCGAGGGAATGGCAGAGACGATCGCCGGACGGTCGATGCCGGGCAAGGTCTTGAGCACGAATCGCGCGGTAGCCATGAGCGCGCCGGTATTGCCGGCGGAAACCGCAGCCTGCGCGCGGCCATCCTTGACCAGATTGATGGCCACGCGCATCGATGAATCTTTCTTGTTGCGCAGGGCCTTGGACGGCTGTTCGTCCATCGCCACGACTTCGCTGGCCTGCTGCAACGCGATGCGTTCTTGTGGAACGTGGCGGTGCGTAGCCAGTTCATGTGCCAGCGCTGCTTCATCGCCGACCAGCACCAGACGCAGTTCGGGCATCTCCTTCAACGCCAAAAGAGCTGCGCCCACGGCCACCGGGTGGCCGTGATCGCCGCTCATTGCATCGAGGGAAATGGTGACGGGAGCGACCATCGGGTGCGCCCGGATCAAACCTTATTCGCCGGCAGCTTCCGGAGCCGTCTTGGCTTCAATCACCTTCTTGCCGCGATAGAAACCATCCGCAGTGACATGATGGCGCAGATGCGTCTCGCCGGACTTGGGGTCGACGGACAGGGCCGGCAGACTCAGCGCATCGTGCGAACGGCGCTGACCACGCTTGGAGCGGGACTTCTTGGATTTCTGAACAGCCATTTCAAACTCCGTCGGGCCTAATGATGCCCGTCAATCTTTAACGTCTTCAATACCGCAAAGGGTCCGTCGGCTACACTCGCCAGACTGGCTTCATCCGCGTGTACCCGCGACACATCCGGCAACGCATTTTCGCATGAATTGCAGCGCGGCAACATCGGCAGCGCCAGCAAAACTTCATCTTCAATCAACTCCTGCAACAGCAGCGCATCGTCCTGCACCCGATAGGGTTCGCAGTCGCGTAAAGCCTGCTGCTCCTCGGCGTCGCTGTAAACCAACCGCAAATCCACGCAACAATCCAGCGACTGCCGGAAACTGCGTCGACACTGCCGGCAGGGCAGCACGACATCCCCCGTCACGGCTCCCCTGATCGCCGGATGTCCAGACCACCGGCCCAGACTCAAGTCAACCTGTAAAACTCCCTCTGGACTCGCCAACGCCTCCGTGAGGCGGGACAGTCCATTGATCGCCAACGCCCCACTAAAATGCGCCTGCTGTTCCACAGCCGTGGACGCACGAACTTTCAGCGGGATGGACCTGGCGACCGTCACAAGGGCGCGAATGATAAAGTTCGACCCCACACAAGTCAAAGATTTCCGATGCTTAAGCCGATTTCGCCGCGGGCTCCGTTGATTCTGGCCTCGGGTTCCCGCTATCGCGCCGAACTGCTGGCACGTTTGCACATCCCCTTTACCGCGATCGCGCCCGATATTGACGAGACGGCGCTGCCCGGCGAGACCGCCACGCTGCTGACGCAGCGGCTGGCATTAGCCAAACCCAGCCTACTCGCCCGGCGGCATCCGGGACGCTGGATACTTGGTTCCGATCAGGCCGCGACCACAGCGGACCGGATCCTCGGCAAACCGGGCACGCCTGAGCGCGCCATCGAGCAGCTGCAATTTCTCGCCGGCCGCGCGGTACAGTTCATCACCGCGGTTGCGCTGGTACAGGATGATCACGTGCGCCAGGATGTGGATATCACCACGGTGCATTTCCGCGCCCTGAACGCCGCTGAAATCGAACGATACGTCGAACGCGAACCGGCATTGGACTGCGCCGGCAGTTTCAAATGCGAGGGCCTGGGCATCAGCCTGATCGAGCGCATCGAAAGCAACGACCCGACCGGATTGATTGGCCTGCCCCTGATCTGCGTGCGGCGCCTACTTGCCGCCACAGGTCTTGAGTTGCCTTGAGCGCGGAGTTCAGCGCCACCCGCTATCGAGATTCGGGGTTGATTTTTTGTTATATGTTGTTATTTTATATTAATAATATATTATAATTAATAACAATCTTCATCTGTAAACCACCGAGAGCGGGTGGCCTCTAAATCTGGCGCAACCAGACTGGCAGGCTGCGCACATCTTCGAGCAAGGCCTGAGCGCCCGATTCCCGCAACCGCTCGGCATCGTGCACGCCGCAGGTCACCCCCACGCAAGGCATACCGATCGCGCGCGCCATCGCCATGTCGTACTCGGTATCGCCGATCATCAAGGCCTGGCCGGGCGTCAACGATTCATCGCCCAGCAACTCGGTCAGCATCAACGGATCGGGCTTGGATGCCGTTTCGTCGGCGCAACGGCTGGATGACACCATGACCTGCAACGCCGAGTGATGGCGCAGGGAGCGCCGCAATCCGGCGCGGCTCTTGCCAGTGGCGATGGCGATGCGAAAACCGCTTGCGTACAGATCCTGAACCGCCTCAAGCGCGCCGGGGAACAGCGGCGCCTCGCCGGCACCCTCGGCCAACCAATGGTTGCGGTAACTGTCGAGCAACGCCCGCACATGCGGCAGTTCCATCTCAGGATAGAGTTGTGTCAGCGCCTCGTTGAGCCCCAGTCCGATCAATTCGCGAATGGCCTGATCCGGGCGCGGCGGCAATTTCAAGGCCACGATGGCGCGCTGCATGGCGCCGACGATCATTGCCGCCGAGTCGGCTAAGGTTCCGTCCCAATCAAAGATTAGCAACTGGTATTTCAAGTGTTTTCCTCCGAGCCATCCCTGGCGCATCGCCCGGCCCGGACATCCATGTCCGTGCGTTCGCCGCCACGCGAAGCAGTGCTTCGCAAGCGTGACGGCTCACCCATCCCAATCAAAAATCAATAGCTGAATATTTCATCAGCCGTCATCTCGGCCGGCGGGCGCGCGCTGCGGGTGTCATGGGCCCTTGACGGTTGAGCTGGTCCAACACTGCACGCAGTTCATCCGGCATCGGTGCATTGATCAGCAATTTCGAGAATCCGCTGTCCGTGGGCAGTGCCAGCAAGTGCGAGTGCAGGAACATGCGTTTGAGGCCCAGTTCCTTGATGAATTTCTGAGTCTCACGATCGCCATATTTGGTATCGCCCGCAACCGGGTGACCCAACGACAAGGCGTGTACGCGAATCTGGTGGGTGCGGCCGGAAAAAATCTGCACCTCGCACAGGGTCGCATCGCGATAACGGGCCTTGGGCGAGAAGCGCGAACGTGCGGGCTTGCCATCGTCGTCGATCTCGACCATGCGCTCGCCGCTCTCGAGGCGGTTGCTGATCAGCGAGGAATCGACATCGCGGTCCTCGCCGCGCCAACGGCCGACCAGCAGGGCGAAATAACGCTTCTCCGCCAGACCTTCCTTGAGCGCACGCTGCGCCCGCAGCAGCGCCGGCCGTGATTTGGCCAGCAGCAGAACGCCGCTGGTGTCGCGATCCAGTCGATGGCACAGCTCAATAAATTCATACTTGTTCCAGGCCCGCGCGGCCTCGATCACGCCGTAGGGCACACCGGTGCCGCCGTGCGCCGCCAGACCCGCCGGCTTGCTGACGGCTATGTAATCCGCGTCCTCGTGGATGATCGCGTTGCGCAGACGATTGAGCACCGCATCCGGCGGCCGCACCGCCTCGCCTTTTTCCGCCATGCGCACCGGCGGAATACGGATTTCCTCGCCCAGGACCAGCTTGCGTTCGGGTTTTATGCGTCCGCCATCGACACGCACCTGGCCCGACCTGAGCAGCCGGTAAACGTGCGATTTCGGGACGCCAGGCATTTGTTTCAGAAGAAAATTATCGATGCGCTGGCCTTCTTCTTTGGCCGTCACCTTGACCCGACGCACTTCTTGGCGATTCTGTGTCAAAATATGTCACTCTGGATTGAAAGCCGGAGAATTTCCGTGGCGCGCAAGCGGCTGCGGAAGAGACGTGGCGGCAAGCTACCGCAAAAGCAAATTGTAACAGTTTGCCGCCCGAGAACCCTTTCTTGAGCCCGCTGCGCCGCAGCAGGCACCTGACAACCGGCGTTCCCGTCTGACGGGCGATCACAAAGGCAGGCGCACCGCGCCGCCACACAAATCCCCCCCGTTTGACGGTTGAGCGCCCAACCGAGACAGAAGATGAAACGCATACTGATTAACGCCACGCAGCGTGAAGAACTGCGCGTGGCGATCGTGGATGGCCAGAAATTATTCGACCTGGACATTGAAATCGCCAGCCGCGAGCAGAAAAAATCCAATATCTACAAAGGCAAGATTACCCGGGTTGAGCCTTCGCTCGAAGCCTGTTTCGTCGAGTACGGCGCCGAGCGCCACGGCTTTTTGCCGGTCAAGGAAATCGCCCGCTCCTATTTCAAATCCACCTCCGGCAACCTGCGCGAGCAGATCCAGGAAGGCACGGAAGTCATCGTGCAGGTCGAGAAGGAGGAGCGCGGCAACAAAGGCGCCGCGCTGACGACGTTCATCTCGCTGGCGGGCCGCTATCTGGTACTGATGCCCAACAACCCGCGCGCCGGCGGTGTTTCCCGCCGCGCCGAAGGCGAGGAGCGCGAGGAAGCCAAGGAAGCGCTGTCGCAGATGCAGATCCCCGACGGCATGGGCGTCATCGTGCGTTCCAACGGCGTCGGCCGCACCGCCGAAGAATTGCAGTGGGACGCCAATTATCTGGCTGAAATCTGGGCCGCGATCGAAAAAGCCGCGGAAGAGCGTGCGGCGCCGTTCCTGATTTATCAGGAAAACAACATCATCCTGCGTGCGCTGCGCGACTACCTGCGTCCGGATATCGGCGAGGTCATGATCGACAACCCGGAAATCTACGAGCAAGCGCGCCAGCACATGGAGCATGTGATGCCGCAGCATCTGTCGCGGCTCAAGCTTTACAGCGACGAAACACCGCTGTTCACCCGTTTTCAGATCGAAAGCCAGATCGAGAGCGCGCACGAGCGTCAGGTGCGCCTGCCCTCCGGCGGCAGCATCGTCATCGATCACACCGAAGCGCTGACCTCCGTCGACATCAACTCGGCCAAGGCCACCGGCGGCCGCGATATCGAAGAAACCGCGCTCAACACCAATCTCGAAGCGGCCGACGAAATCGCCCGCCAGCTGCGCCTGCGCGATCTCGGCGGCTTGATTGTCATCGACTTCATCGACATGAACGCGCAGAAGAACCAGCGCGAGGTCGAAAAGCGCCTGGAGAAAGCCAGCGAAATCGACCGCGCACGCATCCAGGTCGGGCGCCTGTCGCGCTTTGGCTTGATGGAATTATCGCGCCAGCGTCTGCGTCCCAGCCTCGACGAACACACCCAGATCACCTGCCCGCGCTGCAGCGGCCGTGGCCAGATCCGCTCGGTCGAATCGATGGCGCTATCAATCCTGCGCCTGATCGAAGAAGAGGCCATGAAAGAGCGCACCGGGCGCGTCGTCGCACAACTGCCGGTGGATGTCGCGACCTTCCTGTTGAATGAAAAGCGCGCCCAGGTCCGCGACATTGAAGGCCGCTGCCGGATCACCGTGACGCTGGTGCCCAATCCCAGCCTGCACTCGCCGCATTACGAAATCCGGCGAATTCGTGCGGATCATCTCGGCCAGGAAAACAATAACGATACGAGCTATACGCTGGTGCAGAATTTTGACGCCGAGGCGCAGGAAGATGCTCCCGCTCAAGGCACTATCGTCACCCGCGCGGTGGCGGAGCCGGCCGTGAAGCAAATCGTGCCGGCCACTCCCGCGCCGGTTGCAGTGCCGCAGGTCAAGCTGGTTGCGACCGAGAGCGTCTGGAAGAAACTGCTGCGCTGGCTGGGCTTCGGCGCGCGCGAAGCCAAGGCGGAACCTGCATCGACCAACCATCGGCATCGCGGACAACAGCAGCGGCGTGACGGCAATCGCGACAACAACCGCAACTCGCAGCAACAGCGGCGCGACTCGCAACAGCAACGTCGCGATGGTCGTGGCAGTCAGCCCAAACAGCAGAGCAACAATCCGCAGCGGCAGCAGCAGAATGCCCAGAAGCGCGACGACAAGCCGCAGCAGGAACGGCCACAAAACCCGCAACGGCAGCAAAACAACAACCCGCAGCGGCAACAACAAAATGCGCAGCGGCGCGAAGATCGTCCGCAGCCGGAAAATCGTCCGGCTCAGTCTCCAGCCGAAGCCACTGCCGGTAGCAATGCAACGCAAGCCGAACGTGGCAGCGACGAACATGCCGGGGGCCGCAGCCTGCGCGGACGGCGTAATCGCCGTGGACGCGGGCGCGGACGCGAGAACCAACAGAATGCGGGTGCAGCAACGGAAAACTCTGAATCGATGCAGCAACCGTTGCAGTCCGAGCGCGCCACGCATGCAGCACCGGAAAGCGCACAACCTGCCGAGCTGTTCCGCGAGCCGGAAAACTCAGTGAGCGGTTACGAAACGCCGTCGATCACCGCACACGATCAGGCGCCAAAAATCGCGGGTGCAGCCACTCCGCCGATGTCATCGCCACGCCGCGAAGCGCCTGAGCAGGCTTCGCTGTTCCGTCCGGTGGCCCCCGCCGCCGACTACATTGTGCCGGAAGCGAAATCCCAACCGGCGACGCCACCGCCGCGCGAGACTCCCGTGCCAGCGCCTGCACCGGCAGCGCCCACTGCGCCTTCTGCCGCAACTGAACCGGCGCCCGCCTCCTCCAATTCCCAGGAAGCCAGCAACCCGTAAAGGACAACAGCCATGGACATCACGATCTTTGGTTCCGGCTATGTCGGTCTGGTCACCGCCACCTGCTTTGCGGATGCCGGCAATGACGTGATCTGTGTCGATGTCGATGCCCAGCGCGTGGAGACGCTGCGCAGGGGTGAATGTCCATTTTATGAACCCGGCCTGGCAGAACTGGTAAAAATCAATCACGCGCAGGGCCGGCTGCGCTTTACCACGGATGCCGCAACTGCCGTCGGACACGGCGAGTATCAGTTCATCGCGGTCGGCACCCCGCCCGGCGAGGACGGCTCGGCCGATCTCAAATACGTCCTGCAGGTCGCACGGACCATCGGCGAGCATATGGACGACTACAAGGTCGTCATCACCAAATCCACGGTGCCCGTGGGTACTTGCGACAAGGTGCGCGCAGCGGTGACGGCGACGCTGGCGGCACGCAAGGCGGAAATCGAGTTCGACGTAGTGTCCAATCCCGAATTCCTCAAGGAAGGCGCGGCCATCGCCGACTTCACCCGCCCCGACCGGATTGTCATCGGCACCGACAGCCCGCGCTCGGAAAAACTGATGCGCGCCTTGTACGAACCGTTCAATCACAACCACGACCGACTGATCGCGATGGATATCCGCTCCTCGGAGCTGACCAAGTACGCGGCCAACGCCTTGCTCGCCACCAAGATCAGCTTCATGAACGAACTGGCCAACGTTGCCGAGCATGTCGGCGCGGACATCGAGAACGTCCGCATCGGTATCGGCTCCGACCCACGCATCGGCTATCACTTCATCTATCCCGGCTGCGGTTATGGCGGCTCCTGCTTCCCCAAGGATGTCAAGGCGCTGGTGCACACCGCCAGCGCTGCCGGGGTGAAGCCCAGCATCCTCATGGCCGTCGAGGAAGTGAACAATCGCCAGAAAACCGTGCTTTTCGCCCGCATCCAATCGCATTTCGGCGATCACCTCAAAGGCAAAACGATTGCGGT
This sequence comes from Stenotrophobium sp., assembly GCA_050740035.1. Taxonomy (GTDB): domain Bacteria; phylum Pseudomonadota; class Gammaproteobacteria; order Nevskiales; family Nevskiaceae; genus Stenotrophobium. The sequence continues at coordinate 10,201 of JBOICJ010000324.1, forward strand.
CTGGGGACTGTCGTTCAAACCCAAGACCGACGATATGCGCGAAGCCTCGAGCCGGGTCTTGATGGAAGCGCTCTGGGCCGCGGGCGCGACCGTCAGGGCCTACGACCCCGTCGCCATGCACGAAACCGAAAAAGCCTATGGCAAGCGTGCAGACCTGCAACTCTGCGAGACTGCCGAGCAGGCGGTCGATGGCGCCGACGCCCTGGCGATCGTCACCGAATGGAAGCAGTTCCGCAGCCCCAACTTCGCGCGCGTGGCCAAGCTGCTCAAGCAGCCGGTGATCTTCGATGGCCGCAACCTCTACGACACCGAGTTCATGCAGCGTATCGGTTTCACCTATTTCAGCATCGGCCGGCAACCGGTCGGGGCCACCAGCGCATAAACCATCGGCCCGGGCACGTCTCGCGCTCACGCGTCGCGCCTGCACAACTGTCCGCCAACGCCTGAACATTGGCCGTCACAGACAAGATCATTCCACCCGGTCTGAGAGATAGTATTTCCTGCATTGGGCAGAGGAATACGGGTATGTCTGCGTGGCAAGGCGTGATCGCATTGATGATCTTTATCGGCTTCGCCGGCATTGAAATCGCCCGTCGGCGTTTCAACTCCGTCCATGCCTCACGCGATGACCTGCGGCTGGACATCGTCGTCTTCATCACCTTTCCGCTGTTGATCGTACCCATCATCGACCAGACCGCGCTGTGGTTGGGCGCGACGCATTTTCATGCGTGGCGCAATGCCTGGAGTCACTGGCCGTGGTGGCAGCAGTTGCTGGTTCTGCTGCTCGCCGACGACCTGAGCCAATACTGGTGGCACCGGCTGTCGCACACCAGCCTGATGTGGCCGTTCCACCGTGCCCATCACAGCGCCGCCTACATGGGCGTGCGCGTGGTCTATCGCAATAATTTCATCTACTACGCACTGATGCCCGGCCTGTGGCTGAGCGCGGCGCTGGTCTACCTCGGCTTTGGTCCGGTCTATCTGGTCTATTCGATGGTCAAGATAGGCGTAATCGTCGGCGCGCATTCCGAAGCGCGCTGGGACGAGCCGCTGTACCGCATCCGCGCGTTGCGGCCACTGGCGTGGCTGCTGGAACGCACGATTTCCACACCGGCCACACACTTTGCCCACCACGCCCTACGCCAGGATGATGGCATCGGACATTACCGAGGCAACTACGGCAACCTGCTGTTCCTATGGGACGTGATCTTCGGCACTGCGCTGATTACGCGCCGCTACCCGCCGGCCTTCGGCCTGCCCGATGACCGGCGTCACGGCAGCGAGGCGTGGTACGTCCAGTATCTCTATCCCCTGTTCCGCTCAAAGCGCGCCGAGTCGGTGCTGTCGGGCCTGCCGGTTGCGGCACCCGAGGAATGATCGCAATCTGAATCCTTCTGTTCGATACCGGTCTTTGGCCGCTGCCGTCGCGGCGCGTGCAGAACCATTCGCGCCAAAGCAGTAAAAAACAAATTCCTGCTGTCCATCTGACGACACTGTTCCCGTATGCTGCACGCCTGCAGCCACTTCGGGTCAGAACCCGTTTTCGTCCGTAGTCTCGCCAGGAACCCAACCCCATGTTCGTGTCATTCTTTCCGCGATCAAGATTCTTTTTCTTGTCGGTGTTCCTGTGGACTGCATTCGCCGTCGCGCTTTGGTATGCGGGCGGGCGGGCTTTTGGCGTACATTTAGGACTGCCACCGGCAGCGCCGGACGCCAAGCCGATCATTGGCGTGTCGATCTTCTGGTCAAAGCCTTTTCTGTGGTTCTACATCTATTACGCCGTGTTCGTCGGTCTGTTTACCGCGTTCTGGCAAACGGTCGCGGCGCAGCCGTGGTGGCGCTGGTCGATCCCCGGCTCGGCGCTGATTCTGTTCGTGACCTATATCCAGGTCGAAGTCAGCGTCGCGATCAATAACTGGTACGGCC
>JBOICJ010000325.1:0-4246 GCA_050740035.1 Stenotrophobium sp.
CTAGCGGGCCGCGCATTCAAATAATTTAATGCAGGCCTGCGGCAGAAGCTTCGTTAACTACCCACGTCCCACCAGTGAACGCGCGATCACTTCCTTCATGATTTCGCTGGTGCCGCCGTAGATGCGCTGGATGCGCGCATCGGACCAGAAGCGCGAGATCGGGTACTCGGTCATGTAGCCGTAGCCGCCGAACAGTTGCAGGCAGGCGTCGGTGACGCGGCCCTCCATCTCGGTGGTGGCGAGCTTGATCATCGCCGCGCTCGGCACGTCCATTTTGCCTTCGGCATATTTCTGCGTGCATTTCTCGACGTAGGCGCGGTGCACTTCGATGTCGGTCTTGCACTTGGCCAGTTCGAAGCGCGTGTTCTGGAACGAAGCGATGGTGGCGCCGAAGGCTTTGCGCGTGGTGGTGTATTCGATGGTTTTTTCCAGTGCACCCTGCGCATGACCGACGGCAGTGACGGCCAGCGCCAGACGTTCACGCGGCAGTTCGTCGATCAGATGACCGAAGCCGCCGCCGACGCGGCCCAGCACTTCGTTGGCCGCGACCGGCACGTTGTCGAAAAACAGTTCCGAGGTATCGGCGCTGTGCAGGCCGATCTTCTCCAGATTGCGGCCGCGCTTGAAGCCGGACAGGGTCGTGTCAAAGGTGAACAGCGTCGTGCCCTTGGCACCGGCCTTGGGGTCTGTCTTGGTCGCCAGCACGATCACGCCGGCGTGCTGGCCGTTGGTGATGAAGGTCTTGGAACCACTGATCAGATAGCCATCCTTGCCGTCGGTCAGGGCTGTGGTCTTGATGCCCTGCAGGTCGGAGCCAGCGCCCGGTTCGCTCATGCCAATCGCGCCGATGCACTCGCCGCTGACCATCTTCGGCAGATATTTTTTCTTCTGGTATTCGCTGCCCAGATGCAGGATGTAGGGCGCGGCGATATCCGAGTGCACCGACAGGTTTGAGGCCAGCGCCAGAAAGCCCATGCGAGCGATTTCTTCCAGTACGAGCATCGAGAAATCAAAGCCGGCACCGATGCCTCCGTATTCCTCCGGCACATCGACACAGAGCAGGCCGGCTTCGCCCATCTTCAGGTAAAGGTCTTTCGGAAAAATGCCATCCTTTTCCCATTGCTCGTAGTGGGGCTCGACGTTGTCCTTGAGGAAACGGACGACGTTATCGCGGAAAAGTTCTAGCTCGGCGTTCTGGCTCATGTCTGGGTCTGTTGGAAGTGTGGGTGAATGGCGGACTGGCGCTCAGGGCGTGGCGTCGCAGGCGATGCGGTGCATGGGAAAGGTCACAGTGATCGGCTTGCCGTTGCCGGTGCCTTCGAGTTTTTCGGTCAGCGTGTCCGGCGCGGTGAATTCGTAGCTGATGCGATACGGGAACACGCTGGGGTCTTCCAGGCTTTCGAAGCTGGCCTGCGTGCCCTTGAGCTGCGTCATGCCCAAGTGGCGCTCGGCGCCGCCCTGCGACTGGTCGATGAAATCGAAACCGTCGCCGGAGGTGACGATGCGCACGTAGTCGAAATCCTTGGTGAAGCCATTGGCGATGCGGCTGGTCACGCCGAGGATGCGGTTGCCGGTGGCCGGCAGCCAGTGTTCGACGTAGCTGCTGCCGCCGCTGGCATAACCCCAGCAGCCCGTCATCCAGCTGAATGAGGTCGCGCGCGGCGCATCGGCGGCAGACGCGAGGGTGGAGACGGCGAAACCGACGATCACGATCAACAGGCGCATGGTCAACTCCTGAAAATGGGTCACCCGCTGTTGCAGGTTTGTACAGAATAATTGTTATAAATTAATTAATATAAAAATACTAATTATATATAATATAACAATTATTTTGAATTAAAACCCGGAGCGGGTGGCGATTTTACCGTGCTTTGACCGTTTGCAGGCCTCTCGTATGCGAGCGTTCCGTGAAAGTACAGGCATGGCGCGTGGGGCGTGCCGCCGGGAATGGCAGCTCGCCTGCCGAGCCGGGTCGTGGTTGCGGTATGTATCAGCAATTAAAGCGTCATATATGACATATTAAGTTGACAAAATATATTTAACACGCCATTTTAGACACTATGAAAAAAGTCAGTCATGCCACCGACGAAGTATTGCTCAAGCAGATCGGCGGGCGCCTCGAGCACTTGCGCCTCGCGCAAAACCTGACGCAGGCGCAGTTGGCGGAGCAGGCGGGTCTGGGCCTGCGCACGGTGCAGCGCCTGGAATCGGGCGCGGCGGCGACGCAGTTGTCGGGGTTCATCCGCGTGTGCCGGGTGCTGGGTCTGGTGGCGGGGTTCGATGCGCTGATTCCGGAGCCGGTGGCGAGTCCTGTCGTGCAACTCAAACTGCAGGGGCGCACGCGCAAGCGCGCCTCGGGCCGCAAACCGCAAGCAGCCCAATCCAACAAATGGTCGTGGGTTGAGCCGTCGTGATTGCGCGCGTGCAGTTGTGGGGGCGGACCATCGGCGCGGTGTCGATGGCGGAAGGGCGCGACACCGCGGCGTTTCAATACGCACCGGAATTCGCCGCCAGCGGCATCGAGCTGGCGCCGCTGGCGATGCCGCTGAGCGAGCGCGTGTACGAGTTTCCCGCGCTGCCGCGCAACACCTTTCATGGCTTGCCGGGGCTGTTGGCGGATTCGCTGCCGGACAAGTTCGGCAACGCGCTGATCGATGCGTGGCTGGCGACGCAGGGGCGCACGCCTGCGGATTTCAGCGCGGTGGAGCGACTGTGCTACACCGGCGCGCGCGGCATGGGTGCGCTGGAATTTGCGCCAGCTCTGGGGCCGAAGCCGCAGCAGTCGACGATGATCGAGATCGGTGCGCTGGTGAAGCTGGCGAGCGAGGTGCTGACTCGCCGCACGGCGCTCAAGACGGCATTTTCCGGCGTGCGGCAACGCAAGGCGCTGAACGAGATTCTGCAGGTGGGCACGTCTGCCGGTGGCGCGCGCGCGAAGGCGGTGATCGCGTGGAACCGCGAGACCGATGAAGTGCGTTCCGGCCAGATTGCGGCGGGCGACGGCTTTGAGTATTGGTTGCTGAAATTCGATGGCGTCAGCGGCAACAAGGACAAGGAGCTGGAGGATCCGCAAGGCTACGGCGCGCTGGAGTACGCCTATGCCCTGATGGCCCGCGCCGCGGGCATCGGCATGATGGAGTGCCGGTTGCTGGAAGAAAACGGCCGCAGGCATTTCATGACGCGGCGCTTCGACCGGCTGGCGAGCGGCGAGAAACTGCACATGCAGTCGCTGGGCGCCATCGCGCATTTCGATTTCAACCAGGCCGGCGCCTATGGCTATGAGCAGGCGTTGCTGACGATACGCCAGCTCGGTCTGCCGATGGCGGCGCTGGAGCAGCAGTTCCGGCGCATGGCGTTCAACGTCGTCGCGCGCAACCAGGACGATCATGTCAAGAACATCGCCTTCCTGATGGACAAGCAGGGCCAGTGGTCGCTGGCGCCCGCGTTCGATCTGACCTATGGCTACAACCCGAACGGCGCGTGGACCGCGCAGCACCAGATGACGCTCAACGGCAAGCGCGATGGTTTCGTCATGGCGGATTTCCGCGCCTGCGCCCGGTCGGCGATGCTCAAGCGCGGACGCGACAAGACGATGCTCGAGGAGGTGTGCGAGGCAGTGCGGCGCTGGCCGAAGTTTGCCAAGGAAGCCGGCGTGCCGCCCACGCAAATCAGGCAGGTCGGCCGCACGCACCGTCTGCGTTTTGTGGAGAACTAACCCGGTACTGAACCGTCTCAGTCGCGATAGCGCCTGACCAGATCGCCATAGGCATCGACGCGGCGGTCGCGCAAAAACGGCCACCAGCGACGCACGTTTTCGCTGCGCGCGAGATCGATGTCCGTGACGATGACATCTTCGCGTTGCCCGGCCTGCGCGAGTATTTCACCCTGCGGGCCGACGACGAAGCTGTGGCCCCAGAACTGTGCGCCGGCGGTCTGCCCGGTCGGATCGGCCTCGAAGCCGATGCGGTTGGCGACCAGCACCGGCAGGCCGTTGGCAACGGCGTGCGCGCGCTGGATCGTGACCCAGGCGTCGCGCTGGCGCGCCTGCTCATCGGGCGCGTCTGCAGGATTCCAGCCGATGGCGGTGGGATAGATCAGAAGATCGGCGCCGGCGAGCGCCATCAGCCGCGCCGCCTCGGGGTACCACTGATCCCAGCACACCAGAACGCCGAGCTTGCCGACGCTGGTTGGGATCGGCGTGAAGCCGAGGTCGCCGGGTGTGAAATAAAATTTTTCGTAATAGCCC
>JBOICJ010000326.1:0-7178 GCA_050740035.1 Stenotrophobium sp.
CAGCAATCCAACCAGCAGGTGAAGGACTAGCCGCGTTCCGCGAAGAATTTGCAGCAGCATCGAGGGCTCAGGCCATCAATGGCGTGGTAGCCGGTGTGCTGACGCTGCGATCGAGGAAGTGACGTGCGTAACGCGGGTTGAGGTCGCTGACGTTGAGCAGCATGAACACGTCGGCGCAGTTGAAGGCGCGGTCCCAGCAGGCCTCGCCGCAAGCCTTTGCGCCAAGGTTGAGATAGGCCTTGAGCAACGGCGGCATTTTAGGCTTGCTGGTCGTGCGCACATCGGCTGCCGGCAGCGGGATGAACGGCTGCACGCGCTGGTAGTCCGGCGCCATCGCGGTGTTGCGGATATTGGCGAGGATCGCATGCGCGTTGGCGCCGCCGTCTTCCAGGCCGATGCTGGCGCAACCGAACAGGTAGTCGTAGCGATGCGCGGTGATGAATGCGGCGATGCCGCTCCACAGTGCGGTGATGGCCGCGCCGCTGCGGTAGTCTGGATGCACGCAGGTGCGGCCGATTTCCATGATGCGGCTGCCCGCCGACACGGTGTTTCGCGCGAAGCGCGAATGGGTGCGGGAGGCGGGCAATCCGGCTGCTTCCGCACCCGCCTCGCCGCGCTCAGGCACCATGATGCGGCCGGGCAGGCCGTCGATCATCGATAGGTCGAATTCCGATTCCGAGTAGAAGCCGCCGGCATCCGGGGCACGGTCGCCGGTGAGGATGCGGGTGCAGGCAACGACCTCGCCGGTACTGGTGTCGCGCACCAGCAGGTGGCGGCAGTAGTGGTCGAAGACGTCGTGGTCGATGCCCTCGGCACCGCCGTCGATCTGCGCACCGAGTTCGCCGGCGAAGATGCGGTAACGCAGTTTCTGCGTTTCGCGGATTTCCGCCGTCGTCGTGGCGAAGGCTGCTTCCAGTCGCGGGCTATAGGGCTTGCTGTCGTTTCCGATGATTGCTGACATTCGTCATTTCCCTTCTCTTTTGGTTCGGGGAGCAATCTATGGAAACCGCGTTGTCCGCATGTGACGACGCGATGAAGCTTTGATGACAGCGTTGCGGTCAGACCTGCGGCTGCCAGTCGGCGGAGCGGGCCTCGGGCCAGGCCAGCACTTCGCTGCGCAGTCGCTGCAGGCTGTCGGGATCGACCAGGAAGGTGTTGCGCTGCAGGTCGGTGAGCGGCTGCGGGCCTTGCGTCAGCGCCAGTTCGATCAGTTTGCGTCGTTGTGCGATGACCGCGGCGGGCTGGTGTTCGCGCGGTTTTGCAAACGCGCGCATCAAGGCGTGCGTCAGCGGTTGGCTCACGGCACGGGTGAAGCCGCGGTCGAGGTTCGGGTGTCGCCGCAGCGCGGCGCGGGTCCAGCGCAGCTCGCGCGGCGGATTGGATTCTTCCGGAATCAGGAAGCAGCGCTGCGTGCGGAACCAGCGGCCCAGGCGGACGCGCGAGCTCCAAACCGATAGCGGGATCGCGACGATCAGTGCGCCCACTACCGGCAGCAGCCAGCCGAGAAACGCAGGATTGAGCCAGTACACCAGTCCGGCCCAGGCGATGCCCAGCAGGGTGCCGCCGCCGTGGCGCAGGATCGCTTCGCGCCACGGCGTTTCGGCATCTTCGCGCGGCGGCGATTTCCACTTGATCGCCCAGCCGATCAGCGCGGTGGTGACGAACTGCGTGTGAAACAACATGCGGATCGGCGCCAGCAGCGCCGAGAACAGCGTTTCCAGCAGCGTGCTCATGATCAATCGCAACGGTCCGCCGTAGAGCCGCGAGCCTTGCGCCAGCAGCAGCAGCAGCGCCAGCAGCTTGGGCAGGAACAGCAGCGTCGCGGTGGCGCCGAACAGGCTCACCGCCCACTCCGGATGCCACTGCGGCCAGTTCGGGAACAGCTGATAAGGCTCGGTGAAATACTGCGGCACCGACAGCGTGTGCACCGCCAGCAGCGCGGTCGACAGAACCAGGAACAGGAACCACAGCGGCGCCGACAGATAGGCCATCACGCCGGTCATGAACACCGCACGATGCGCCGGGTGCAGACCGTGGGTGAAGAACAGGCGGAAGTTCATCAGGTTGCCCTGGCACCAGCGGCGGTCGCGCTTGAGCTCGTCGAGCAGCGTCGGTGGCATCTCCTCGTAGCTACCCGGCAGGTCGTAGGCGATCCACACCGCCCAGCCGGCGCGGCGCATCAATGCCGCCTCGACGAAATCGTGCGAGAGGATTTCGCCGGACAGCGCACCCTTGCCCGGCAGCCGGCCGAGCGCGCAGTGCTGCATGAACGGCGCCACGCGGATGATCGCGTTGTGGCCCCAGTAATGCGATTCGCCGAGTTGCCAGAAATGCAGGCCGGCGGTGAACAGCGGGCCGTAGATGCGGGTGGCGAACTGCTGCATGCGCGCGTACAGCGTGTCGCGGCCGGCGGCGCGTGGCGCGGTCTGGATGATGCCGGCACCGGGATTGGCCTCCATCAGCTGCACCAGGCGCTTGAGGCAGCCGCCGGACATGACGCTGTCGGCGTCCAGCACCACCATGTAGCGGTAATCGCTGCCCCAGCGCCGGCACCAGTCGGCGACGTTGCCGCTCTTGCGCTTGATGCGGTGGCGGCGCAGGCGGTAGTAGATGTGGCTGAAGCCATCGACCTCGCGGCACAGGTGCAGCCAGGCTTCGAGTTCGGCGACGCGGGCGTCGGCGACGCTGCTATCGCTGAGGATGAAGAAGTCGAAATGCGCCAGTTCGCCGGTGCGCGCGACCGAATCGTAGGTGGCGCGCAGCCCGGCGAAAACCCGCTCCACGCTTTCGTTGCAGATCGGAATGATGATGGCGGTGCGGGCGGCGTCGGCAATCGGCGCGTCGGCCGCTGCGCTGGCCGAGATGCTGAATTTATCCCGGCGCCGCAGCAGCACCCAGAAGCCCATCAGCGCGGTCCAGAAGCCGGTGCCGACCCAGGTGAACAGCACCGCGTAGATCGCCAGGATCGCGATCTCCAGCTTGCTCTGGCCGTGATAGGGCAGCACGGCGGTCATGAAATAGGTGGCGACCCAGGTCTGACCGAGGATCAGCAGCAGCAGCAGCGTGCGGCGCAGCCGCGCGGCATAGCGCCAGGGAACCTTGCGCGCGGACGGCGCGTCGATCTCCGCACCCGGCCGCAGTCCGCGGCGGCCGCTGAGGCGGCGCTTGAACGCGCGCAGCAGGCGCTTGAACGGATTATTCGCCCACGGCCGCGGCGTCATCGAGGCGCGGTGCAGTGGCGGTGTGGTGACCAGCCGCGTGCGGCGCTTGACGTCGGCGATCAGCACCGACGGCAGGTGCGCGTCGCCGCGTCTGGGCGCGCCCGTGCGCAACTGCCGCAGCAGGGCGTCGCGTTCCGGTTCGAGGTCACCCGCTGTCGTCATGGCGGCTATTATGCTTGTTATTATTTATTATATATTTTATATATATAATTATATTCTATAACATTCTACAGGCCGTTTCCGGCACCAGCGGGTGGCGCTTCATGGCGCGGTCTTGGTCTGGCTTTGCGCCGGCAGGATATACGACCAGGTTTCCGAGATCGGTTTCTTGTCATGGCTGAGGAAGGCGCGCATCTCCACCGGCTTGTCGTCGTCCAGCCGCTTGAAGTGGATGATCAGGCGCCAGCCGTGGGTGACGTCGTTATGCACCACCTGCCGCTCGAGCAGTTGCGCGTTGTCGTCGAGCCAGACGCCGGAGATGATCGGCGCATCGGCCGGCAGTTTTGCCAGCGCCGGGCCGACGAAATCGAGCGTGAAGCGGATGCTGCCGTCGTCTTCCTTCTGCGAACCCTGGCCGCGCAGCGATTGCGCGACCCAGGCATCGGGCGGATGCGTTTCCTGGTGCATTTCCCAGGATAGCGTGTAGGACAGATCAAACGGCTGGTGCGGCTCCGGCATCTTGTCCGGCACCCAGTAGGCGACGATGTTGTCGTTGGTCTCGTCGGGCGTGGGGATTTCCACCAGCTCGACGCGGCCTGCGCCCCAGTCGCCCTTGGGCGCGACCCAGGTGCTGGGCCGCAGGTCGTAGCGGTCGTCGAGGTCTTCGTAGTCGTGGAAATTGCGGTCGCGCTGCATCAGGCCGAAGCCGCGCGGGTTGACCGTGCCGAACGAGGTAATCAGCAGGCGCCGCGGATTGACCAGCGGTCGCCACAGCCATTCCTTGTCGGTCTGCACCTGCAGGCCGTCGGAGTCGTGAACTTCGGGCCGGTAGTCCTGGTGGAAGTCGGGCGGCGACGGCTGGTTTTCGCCGAACAGGTACATGCTGGTCAGCGGCGCCAGCCCGAGTTTGCCGACGCTGCTGCGCAGGAACAGCCGCACCTGCACGTCGATGACCGTGCTGTCGCCGGGCTTGACGATGAACTTGTAGGCGCCGGTGACGCGGCGCGAGTTGAGCAGCGCGTAGATCGTCAGCTGCTTGTCCTGCGACCGCGGCCAGGCTATCCAGAATTCGGTGAAGGCGGGGAACTCCTCGCCGGTCATCATGCCGGTGTCGATCGCCAGTCCGCGCGCCGACATGCCGTAGCGCTGGCCTTTGCCGAGCGCGCGGAAATAGCTGGCGCCGAGAAAACTCAGCAACTCGTCCTTGTATTTTTTGGTGTTGAGCGGGTAGTGCACGCGAAAGCCGGCGTAGCCGAGGCCGCTCAACTGGCTCTTGTCGATCTGCAGGTTGCCATAGTCGAAATCGTCCGGATCGAACGGCACCGGCCGCACGCCGGTGGCGGTGACCAGGTTGATCTTGACCATCTGGCTGTAATACAGGCCGGGGTGATAGAACTGCAACTCGAACGGCAGCTTGCTGTTGTGCCACAGCGCGTGATCGGGCTTGAATTGAATCTGCCGGTATTGGTCGTAGCCCAGATCGATCAGGGCCTTGGGCAGCCGGGTTTCCGGCTTGTCGTAGGGCTTTTCCGACAGGGCCTTGGCCTGCGCGGCGACATCGTTGAAATCGAAGGCCTGCGCCGGCAGCGCAGCCACGGTCAGCAGCAGCGTGCAGCACGCCACGGCCCGATGCAGTCGGAGGGTCATGAACTTGGCAATCATGGTTGCGGTAGTGCCACCGATTTTACGATAAACCGGCTCATGTCGCGGCGGCGGATGCTGGCGCGGCCGCCTCGTAGATCGGCCGCATCTTGTTCAGGATCAGGCAGAACAGTTCGGCGGTACGCTCGGCGTCGTAGATTGCCGAGTGCGCCTCACTCTGGTCGTGCGTCAACCCGGCCGTGACCAGCGCACGCGCCAGCACGGTCTGGCCCAGTGCCGCACCGCTGAGCGTGGCGGTGTCGAACACGCTGAACGGGTGGAACGGCGCGCGCTTGACGCCGCTGCGGGCGATCGCGGCGTTGATGAAGCCGAGATCGAAATGCGCGTTGTGGCCTACCAGGATCGCGCGCGTGCAGCCGTTTTCGGAGACCGCCTGGCGGATCGGTTTGAAGATATGGTTGAGCGCGTCCAGTTCAGTTTTGGCCATGCGCAGCGGGTGGTCCGGGTCGATGCCGTTGACCTCCAGCGAGGCTTTCTCGATGTTGGCGCCGGGAAACGGCGCGACGTGGCTGAACACGGTGTCGCGCGGCACCAGATTGCCCTGCTCGTCCATGCCCAGGATCACCGCCGCGACTTCCAGCAGGGCATCGGTCTGCGCGTTGAATCCGCCGGTTTCGACATCCACCACCACGGGCAGGAAGCCGCGGAAGCGGTGACCGATTTTGGGTTTTACAGGAGTGTTTTCCATGAGCGCTATCGACCGGGGCGCAGCACTATAACGCATCATCGCTGGCGCTCCGCTGAACGTTGCATCACGCGCCGCCGCCGAGCGCTTATAATTCGCGCCCCGTTCAAGACGCAGATGTTCCGACCCCCATGAGCACAGTCCGCAAAGTCGCACTCGCCTATTCCGGCGGCCTCGATACCTCCGTCATTCTCAAGTGGTTGCAGGACACCTACGGCTGCGAGGTCGTGACCTTCACCGCCGACATCGGCCAGGGCGAGGAGTTGGACCATGTCCGCCCCAAGGCGAAGCAGCTCGGCGTCAAGGAAATCTTCATCGACGATCTGCGCGAAGAATTCGTGCGCGATTTCGTATTCCCGATGTTCCGAGCCAACGCGATCTACGAGGGCGAGTACCTGCTCGGCACCTCGATCGCGCGGCCGCTGATCGCCAAGCGTCTGATGGAGATCGCCGCAGAGACCGGCTGCGACGCCATCGCCCACGGCGCCACCGGCAAGGGCAACGACCAGGTGCGTTTCGAACTGGGTGCCTATCACTTCAATCCCAACATCAAGGTCATCGCGCCGTGGCGCGAGTGGGACCTGACCTCGCGCGAGACGCTGTTGGCCTACGCCGCCAAGCACAAGATTCCCATTACCAAGAAGAAGGGCGGCGGCTCGCCGTACTCAATGGACGCCAACGCGCTGCACATCTCCTACGAAGGCGGCGGCCTCGAAGACCCGTGGTGGGCGCCGGACGACAGCATCTGGCGCTGGACCAAAAACCCAGAGCAGGCGCCGGCGACGCCCGAATTCATCACGCTCAAGTTCAAGCACGGCGACGTCGTCGCCATCGACGGCAAGAAGCTGTCGCCGTACAAGGTGCTGGCCCGGCTCAATGAACTCGGCGGCAGGCACGGCATCGGCCGGCTCGACATCGTCGAGAACCGCTACGTCGGCATGAAGTCGCGCGGCTGCTACGAAACCCCGGGCGGCACCATTTTGCTGAAGGCGCATCGCGCCATCGAGAGCATCACGCTCGACCGCGAGCAAGCGCACCTCAAGGACGAGATCATGCCGCGCTACGCCAAGCTGATCTACAACGGCTACTGGTTCTCGCCCGAGCGCCGCGCGCTGCAGGCGTTGATCGACGACACCCAGGTTCGCGTCAATGGCGAAGTGCGCCTGAAGCTCTACAAGGGCAACGTCTATAATGCCGGCCGCCGCTCGCCGGATTCATTGTTCGACGCCAAGATCGCCACCTTCGAGGATGACAAGGGCGCATACAACCAGAAGGACGCCGAGGGCTTCATCCGTCTGAATGCGCTGCGTCTGCGTATCGGCGCCAAGCGCGACCGAAAGTAATATCCACTCGAAGGTCTGCGCTGGCTCCCGCACCCGTTTGCATCCAGCAATAGCCGGATGCAAAACGCCGTGTCGCCAGCGCCCTCCTCAGACGACCAGGGCGCCTAC
>JBOICJ010000327.1:0-1765 GCA_050740035.1 Stenotrophobium sp.
GTATGGTGCGGGAGGCAAGCTGAACTGGGCGATGGCCGGACGCTCCGAGAGCAAACTGCAAACGCTGCGATCAGCGCTGGGCGAGGGTGCCAGCAAGCTGCCGCTGATTATTGCTGATGCCGCCGACGAGGCGGCGATGACCGCGATGTGCCAGAGCACGCGCGTGGTCGTATCCACCGTCGGCCCTTACGCGCTGTATGGTTCGCCGCTGGTCAAGGTCTGCGCCGAAACCGGTACCAATTACTGCGACCTCACCGGCGAGGTGCAGTGGATCAGCCGCATGATCAAGGCGCACGAAGCCACCGCGAAAAAATCCGGCGCGCGCATCGTCCACTGCTGTGGTTTCGATTCCATTCCTTCCGATCTCGGCGTGCATTATCTGCAGCAGCAGGCGCAGCAGCGTTTCGGTCAGCCATGCCGACGCGTGCGCCTGGGCATTAAGTCCCTGCGCGGCGGTTTTTCCGGCGGCACGGTCGCCAGCCTGATGAATGCCGTACATGAAAGTATCAAGGACCCAGTCGTCCGCAAGCTCATGGCCAATCCTTATGCGGTATGTCCTGACGAGGGCGCGGGCGGCGTGCGCCAGCCCAACGTCAGCTTCGCCGAATACGATGCTGATGCGCACAGTTGGCTGGCGCCGTTTGTGATGGCCGCCATCAACACCCGCATCGTGCATCGCTCCAATGCGCTTAGCGGCCACGTCTATGGGCATGATTTTCAATACGACGAAGCGATGATGACCGGCACAGGTTTTGCCGGCCGTGCCCGTGCCATGTCAGTCGCGGTAGGCTTGAACGGATTCATCACGTTGGCGGTGATTCCACCGACACGCTGGCTGCTGGAGAAGTTCGTTGTGCCCAAGCCGGGCGAAGGCCCCAGCCCCGAAGCGCAGGAGAAGGGTGGTTTTGATTGCCGCTTCGTCGGTAAAACAGCGGATGGAAAAATGCTGCGCGTCAAAGTCACTGGCAAACGCGACCCCGGCTATGGTTGTACCGCCCGCATGCTCGGCGAAGCCGCGGCCTGTCTTGCGTTGGATGTTTCCAAGAGCGATCTGGGCGGCGGCTTCTGGACACCGGCGACGGCACTCGGCAATCACCTGATTCCGCGTTTGACTGCGCACGCCGGGCTTACTTTCGGCGTGCTCGACTGATGTTCTGGAGGTTCATTCTCCTGAAAATATTCCAGACTCATGTTTGCGCAAGCGAATTTTCTGCAATCACGGTGTTAGCCTGTTCAATAAAACGCTGCAACGTCTGCGTCGGCTGCTTGTCGCGGTGAACTATCAGGTAACACTGACGCGTCATTTTGGGCAAGGTCGTGGCCAAGCGTAGTAGCTGGCCGCTGTCGATGAGGTTTTGCACGACCCAACGCGAGAGACAGGTGATGCCGATGCCTTCCGCCGCAGCGTATTTGATCGCGGTCGAGCTGCCCAGTTCAATGCTGCGCCGGTACGAACGCAGGTGCGGCAGCAAGAGTTGATCAGTGGCTTCACGAGTTCCGGACCCAGGCTCGCGCAGCAGCCAAACCAATTCGCGCAGCGCCTTGACCGGTATACGTTCACCTGCAAGCTGTGGCACATGATCAGGTCGTGCGACAACGACCAATTCGTCCTGCAGCCAAGGGCTGACGGCGACGGAAGGCTGGTGGCATGGACCTTCGATCAAGCCGACGTCCAGTTCGAACGCGGCCACTGCGTCACTGATCAGTTCAGTGTTTGCGATAGTGATCTTGGAGATCCAGGCCGTGGTGTGTTGGCGATGCTGGC
>JBOICJ010000328.1:0-31738 GCA_050740035.1 Stenotrophobium sp.
GCTGGCTCCCCTTGTCGTTTGCGGCAGAACCGTATGAATGCTGAGTTGACTTCACGATACCCCGGGCTGGCCGCCAGATTCGGTCTGGATCTGCGCTCGCTGGCGTTGCTGCGCGTGTTGCTGTCACTGGCGCTGCTGATCTCCCTGTGCGGCAGCCTCGCCAGCGCGTCGCTGCTCTACAGCGATCAGGGCATCATGCCCCGCGCCTGGGCCATCAGCACCGACAGTCTCCATCGGCTGTCGCTGTTTTTCCTGGATGGTTCCAGCGTTTTTGCGGTGACGCTGCTGCTGCTGCAATGCGCATTCGCAATCATGCTGCTGCTGGGCTGGCGCACACGGCTGGCCAGCATCGCGAGCTTCGTGCTGTGGGCGTCGCTGCTCAACCGCAACCCGCTGGTCATCACCGACGGCGACACGCTGATGACCTGCCTGCTGTTCTGGCTGATGTTCCTGCCGGCCAACGCACGCTATTCCGTCGATGCCGCCCTCGCGCCGGCCACGGCACCGGAAAACAAACTGTTTTCGTGGGCAGCGCTGGGGCTGATGCTGCAAATCGTATCGGTCTATTTTTTCAGTGCGCTGTCGGTCGCCGGGCTGCTGTGGCACGGCAATCACCTGGGGCTGTACCAACTGTTCTCGCTCGAAACCGACAGGACCTGGTTGGGACACGGGCTGCTGCGTTTCCCTCTGCTTTTGAAAGCGGGCAGCGCGCTGGTCTGGTGGCTGGCCCTGCTGGCGCCGCTGCTGGCGTTTTCGCCGCTGCTGACCCGGCCGTTGCGCAGCATCGCGGTGGTGGTGTTCTCGGCGTTGAATCTCGGCCTGATCCTGTGCATGGACCTCGGCAACACCGCATGGATTTATCTGATCGCGTGGACGCCGTTCATCGGCCATCAATGCTGGGACTGGCTGGCAGCGCGACAACAGCAGCGTCACCCCGGTGCACTGCGGATTTATTACGATCGCGACTGCGGCTTCTGCATCGGCATGTGCCGGCTGTTGCAGCAGTTCCTGATTTTGCCACAGGCAAAAATAGCACCGGCGCAAGACACGCCACGCGCCCGAGCCTTGCTCGAAGCAAATCAGTCCTGGGTCGTGATCGACGGTGAAGATCAGGCGCACCTGAAGTGGCCGGCGTTCGTCGCGCTGCTGCGATACTCGCCCGTGCTGCGCTGGCTGTGGCCGCTGCTGCGCAACGACGCCTGGGTCGATGCCGGCAATGCGCTGTACGACTGGGTCGCCCGCCATCGCCATCGCCTGAACCGGCTGTTTGCAGCGGGCAACGCAGCGGCCGGCCGGGAAATCCCAGCCGGCGGGCAACGCGTCGCCGCTGCCGCGTTGATCCTGACCCTGATCTGGAATCTCTCGTCGATACACGCACTGCCCTCGGCGGCGCAGCGCATCCTGAGTCCAGCATTCAGGATGCTGCGTCTCGACCAGACCTGGAATGTCTTTGCGCCCTACCCGTTCAAGGACGACGGCTGGTTCGTGATTCCCGCCCAGCTTGCAGACCATAGCGAGCTGGACCTGCTGCATCCCGGCAAAATGCTGGCGGACGACGAACGGGCCGAGACATCGCTTTCCGGCACCCGGCGCTGGCAGTTGTACCTGCGCCATCTGACCGATCCCGCCAGCAGTGGCGATCGCCGCGAATACGCCCGCTACCTGTGCCGTCAATGGAACGCCGAAAAATCCATCGACGCGCCGCAACGCCTGGTGTCGTTCAAACTGGTCTACATGCTGCGGCATACACCGCCGCCCGGCACGCCGGCCCATGTCGAACAGATCGTGCTGTCGCGGCACGACTGTGCGGAAACCGATAACCGCACTGCGTTTTTCGCCGACTGAGCATCGATGATCGACATCGGTGCGAGTAAACCCGGGATTTCAAGGAATGCCAGTGGCATTCCTTGCCGGGTGAACGGGCAAGGCGGACGCCTTGCCCCAGGAGATTCGTGCAGATGTCGCTGATCGACATCGGCGCGAATCTCGCGCACGACAGCTTCAAGGACGATCTGGATGCCGTGCTTGCACGTGCGTGGCAGGCCGGACTCGATGCCGTCATCGTCACCGGCAGCTCGCGCGACAGCGCGCTTGCCGCAGTGGAACTCGCCAGACGCTATCCGAAGAAGCTCTACGCCACCGCCGGACTGCATCCGCATCATGCCGGCGACTGGAATGACGAACTGGCGGATTTATTTCGCGAGCTTTCCGCAGACCCGCAAGTCGTTGCTCTCGGCGAATGCGGACTCGATTACTTCAGGAATTATTCCAGCCACAACGACCAGCGCACTGCCTTCGCCGCCCAGCTCGAACTGGCGGCGGAGTTACATCGCCCGCTATTCCTGCATCAGCGCGATGCGCACGCGGATTTCCTCGCCATGCTGGGCGAATATCGCTCACGACTGGGCGATGTGGTGGTGCACTGTTTCACCGATACGCGTGCGGCATTGAACGATTATCTGGCGCTGGATTGCCACATCGGCATCACCGGATGGATCTGCGACGAACGGCGCGGGGCGCATCTGCTGGAAGCCGTTGCGGATATCCCCGACCACCGCCTGCTGATCGAAACCGACGCGCCCTACCTGCTGCCGCGCAACGCGATGCACAGGGATATGCAATTATCGAATGCGCTGGAGCGGCCGCCCAAACAGACGCATCGCCGCAACGAACCGGCTTACCTGCCGTGGGTGGTCAGGGCGCTGGCCGCTGCCCGCAATCAGACCGAGGCCCATGTTGCCGAAATTGCCTCGGCCAACGCGAGGCGATTTTTCCGCATCTGAATAATTGGGGACAGTCCCCAATTATTAGTCGGTCACGGCGCCCCTGCTCGCCGTCGACACCAGCTTGGCGTACTTCGCCAGCACGCCGCGGGTGTAGCGCGGTGCGGGCTGCTTCCATTTGGCGCGGCGTTGCGCCAATTCTTCATCAGGGATATTCACCTGCAACAATAATTTGTGCGCATCGATGGTGAGGCTGTCGCCCTCTTCCACCAATCCGATGTTGCCGCCGACATAAGCTTCCGGCGCAACGTGGCCCACCACCATGCCCCAGGTGCCGCCGGAGAAACGGCCATCGGTGATCAGGCCGACGCTCTCGCCGAAGCCCTTGCCGATCAGCGCCGAAGTCGGTGCCAGCATCTCGCGCATGCCGGGACCGCCCTTGGGGCCTTCATAGCGGATCACCAGCACGTCACCATGCTTGATCTGGTCGGCCATGATCGCAGCCATCACGGCTTCTTCGGAATCAAACACGCGCGCCGGACCGGTGATGACCGGATTCTTCAGGCCGGTGATTTTCGCCACCGCGCCTTCGGTCGCAAGGTTGCCCTTGAGAATCGCCAGATGGCCCTGCTGGTACATCGGTCGGCTCATCGGACGAATCACGTCCTGATCCTTACGCGGCTCCACCGGCACACTGGCCAGCGCTTCGGCCATGGTCTCGCCGGTGATCGTCAGCGTGTCGCCGTGCAGCAAGCCGGCATTCAGCAGCATCTTCAACACCTGCGGCACACCGCCGGCGCGATGGAAATCCACCGCAACATACTTACCCGAAGGTTTGAGATCGCACAGCACCGGCGTGCGCTGGCGAATGGTCTCGACGTCATCGAGCGTGAACGGCACCTGTGCTGTATGAGCAATGGCGAGGAAATGCAGCACCGCGTTGGTCGATCCGCCGGTCGCCATGATCAGCGCGAAAGCGTTTTCGATCGCCTTGCGCGTGACGATGTCGCGCGGCTTGATATCCTTGCGCACCGCGTTCACCAGCACGCGTGCGGAATCAGCGGCGGAGTCCGCCTTCTCCGGGTCGGGCGAAGCCATCTGCGACGACCCCAGCAATGACATGCCCAGCGCCTCGAAGGAACTCGACATGGTGTTGGCGGTGTACATGCCGCCGCAGGCGCCGACCGACGGACAGGCGTTGCGCTCGATGCCGTCGAAATCTTCCTGCGCCATCTTGCCGGCCTGGAACGCGCCGACCGCCTCGAACGAGGACACCACGGTCAGCGGCACGCCCTTCCAGTTGCCCGGCTTGATGGTGCCGGCGTAGACGAAGATACCGGGGATGTTCATGCGCAGCATGCCGATCATCGCGCCCGGCATGTTCTTGTCGCAGCCGCCGACCACCAGCACGCCGTCCATGCACTGCGAGGAGCAGGCGGTCTCGATCGAATCCGCAATCACCTCGCGCGACACCAGCGAGAATTTCATGCCCTCGGTGCCCATCGAGATACCGTCGGTGACGGTGGGGAAACCGAAGCTCTGCGGCATGGCACCCGCGGCCTTGATCGCCACCATTGCGCAATCCGTCAGCGGCTGGATACCGGCGTTGCAGGGATTCATGGTCGAGTGGCCGTTGGCCACCCCGATGATCGGTTTCTCGAAATCCTGATCGCCGAAACCGACTGCGCGCAACATCGCGCGGTTGGGGGAGCGAGCGATGCCAGCGGTGATGGTGTGGCTGTGGCGGTTAAGCGGTTTTTCGTGACTCATCGGATATTCTCGGACTCAAGCACGGCAAAAATGAAAAGGCGCCGCAAAGCGGGGGCGAAATCGTAACGGAAATGGCTGCAAATTTCAGATTTTCCGGCACGCCGGAACTTCGCCGCGCATTGGCGCAAAACGCGAAAGGCGCCCCCTTGCATCGAGGGCGCCTTCCAGAGCATCGGCTCACGCGAGCGCGTGAGTGAAAATCCTACTTCGCCAGCTTGACCAGACGCAGGTACGGCTTGAGCGTCTTCCAGCCTTGCGGGAACAGTTTTTTCGCGTCGTCATCCGAGAGCGAGGGAACGATGATGACATCCTCGCCTTTTTTCCAGTTCACCGGCGTTGCAACTTTCTGGTGATCAGTCAATTGCAGACTGTCGAGCACGCGCAGGATCTCGTCGAAATTGCGGCCGGCGCTGGCGGGATAGGTGATGGTCAGGCGCACCTTCTTGCTCGGGTCGATGATGAAGACGCTGCGAACGGTGGCGCTGCCCAGGGATTTGGGGTGGATCATGCCGTACAGCCCGGCTACCTTGCGATCCTGATCGGCGATGATCGGGTAGTTGACCTTGTAGCCCTGGGTTTCCTCGATGTCCTTGCTCCAGCCATGATGGTCTTCGAGCGAGTCCACCGACAGCGCGAGGATTTTTGCGTCGCGCTTGGCGAAGTCATCCTTGAGCTTGGCGGTATAGCCAAGCTCGGTCGTGCACACCGGCGTGTAGTCGGATGGATGCGAGAAAAAAACGCCCCATGAATGGCCCAGCCAGTCGTGAAACTTGATCTTGCCCTGGGTGGTTTCAGCTTCAAAGTCGGGGGCGGTATCGCCCAGTTGCAATGACATTTTTTAGACTCCATGTTTTTGGGGGAACACCATGATGCGCCGAAGCGCAGCAAGGTCAAGACATAACCAAATAACTTTTTAGACGCTTCGATTTTGAACGGAAGCGCAGCGACAGGCCCAGCGCGGCAACGGCCAGACCCGCGGTCAGCCCCCACCACAATCCGCTTGGCCCCAGCCCCACGCGGAACGCAAGCCACAAGGCAACCGGCATGCCGACCAGCCAATACGCGGCAACGGTGATCAGCATCGGGATGCGCGTGTCCTTGATGCCGCGCAGGGCGCCGTTCGCGGTGACCTGCAATCCGTCGAACAACTGGAACGCCGCAGCCAGACACAGATACGCGGCGGCGACTGAAACGATCTGTCCGTTGTCGGTGTAAAGCCCGGCGATGAATGCGGGGAATAGCAGCATCAAGGTTGCATTGGAAGCGGCATTGATCGCGCCCAGGCACATGCCGACATAGCCACGCTGGCGCGCCTCGGGCAGATCGCCCGCGCCGACCGCATGGCCGACGCGCACGGTCGTGGCCAGGCCCACGCCCAGGGGAATCATGAACATCACTGAAGCGAAATTCAGCGCGACCTGATACGCCGCCACGGCTTCGTCGCCAAAACGCGCCATCAGCAGCGATACCGCCACGAACAATCCCGCCTCTGCGGTCAGGATCATGCCGATGGGAATCCCGAGCCGCAGGATTTCACGCGCATCTTTTTCAAGACGCGGCCGCATCCGTTGCAGGACCTGGAAGGCGCGCAGCGGCGCATGCCAGGAATATTGCACGGCCAGCACGGCGGCCATCAGCAGCGACGACAGCGTGGTCGCCCAACCGCAGCCGACCGCACCCATGGCGGGAAAACCGAATTTGCCGTACATGAAAATCCAGTCGAGCAGCAGATTGCTGCACAGCCCGACCACGCCGGACCAGAAAATCGGGCGCGTCATGCCCACACCTTCGGCGGTGTAGCGCAGTACGAACCAGATGCAGAATCCGAAGCTGCTCCAGCTATACGCCTGGAGAAACTGCACGGCGGTGGCGGCGGTGTCCGGCGCCAGTCCGATATGCGCGAGGATCGGCGCCGCCAGCAGATGCGCCGTTGCCGTCCACAGTACCGCGAGCCCCACGGCCAGCAGCAGGGCTTCGCGCACGAACGCGCCGACGCGGACATCGGCACGACCGGCGCCGGCGCGCTGGGCGACGATCGGCGAACAGGCCATCAGCACGCCCATCACAAATACAAAAAACGTGACGTTGAGGTTGCTGCCCACGGAAACCGCCGCAAGCGCGGCATCGCTGATGCGGCCCGCCATCACCGTGTCGATCGTGCCCATGCCGACACCCGCCATCTGCGCGGCGATCAACGGTACGGCGATACGCAGATTGGCGCGCACTTCGGCGCGAAATGGACTCGATGGAATCATGCTGATGTTCTTATGCGCGTACCGCCAAAGCAGCGCGCAAGCATACGTGATTCGGCCCGGCTGGGCCGGGCCGGCAAGACCATGGGCACAACCCGTCGGCCGGAATTGCCCGCTGGTCTTGCCGATGACGCACTTGCTTGTTGCCGGCCGTAACCTGAAACCTGTGCCGATCATCAGGTCGACAATCGCTTCCGGACATGCCGCCATGCACCCTCAGTTCCGAATCGTCGATGAACAACGCCTGAGAAGGCGCTTGCGCATTAAACCGATGCAACTGGCCGCCATCTTCATCGCCGGCAGCGTCTTCGGCTACAGCTTTTCCAGCATCTCTCCCGGCGGCGCTCTGGCAGCGACCGATTTATCCGTGCCGAACGTCCATGCGCCACCCCCGCTCCTCTTGGCGGACGAGCCTTGGTGCAACCCTCGCAAGGCAAGGCTGCGCATGAGCTGCACCCTGGCTGCCGGCAGACACTGAGCCGCCATCTTCATTCGTTGAATTCTTCGCAAACATGGCAAGCCGGTGCAGTAACATGACGCAGCCACCCTGCACCGTTCCGAAGCCTCTGCCCACATGTCTACGCCGATTTATCTGGTCCTGGTGACCTGCCCGTCAGACGCTGCCGAAGCGCTGGCGGAAACGCTGGTGGAACAGCGGCTCGCGGCCTGCGTCAACATCGTGCCACAGATCAAATCGGTCTATCGCTGGACCACGCCGCAACCAGCGTCGGAAAAAACAGCAGGCGCCAGGACCACGGAAATCTGCAGGGATGCGGAATCGCTGCTGCTGATCAAAACCGCGCAAAGCCGTTATGAATCGCTGTGCGCAGGGATACTGGCCCTCCATCCCTACGAACTTCCGGAGATCATCGCGGTCAATCCGGAACTGGGTCACGCGCCTTATCTCGATTGGGTCCTCGCCGCCACAGGCTAAAATGCCATCCATCATGCAAGCGAAAAAACACACGGCGCGGTTTCTGCTGATGACCCTGCTGGCTCTGTCACCCCTGATTGCGAACGCCGGTCCGTGGCTGAAAACGCCTGCGGACGGGCCGCAAATCCTGCCGGTCGACAGCGCATTCCAGCTCATGCCGGTCGAGCACGATGCCCATGCCCTGCGCGTCAGCTGGTTCATCAGCAAGGGTTACTACCTCTACCGCGAACGCATGCACTTCCGCGTGATTGCGCCGCAAGGCGCGGTCCTGGGCAAACCAGAATTGCCCGCAGGCGAGCGCCAGAACGATCCGGGCTTCGGCATCGTCCACGTCTACCGCGGTAGCGATCTTGCGATCAAGTTGCCACTCAAGGCCGGCGCGCAGGCACCCGGAAAACTTGAAGTCCGCTATCAGGGCTGCGCCGAAGTGGGCGTGTGCTATCCGCCACAAACGCGCATCGTCGACATTCCCGCCCTGCACCCATGAACCATAACCTGCGCATCACCGTCGGCCTGGCGCTGTTGTGCCTGCTGGCCGTAGTCGGCGGATACTGGAGCCTGCATCAATGGGATCGCCGCTCCGCCAAGCCACCCGCGATCGAGACCCACGCCGACCTCTCGGGAATCAATTTCACCGGCCTCGACGGACAGGCCATCAGCCTGACCGCGTTGCAGGGGAAACTGGTGCTGGTTAATTTCTGGGCGACCTGGTGCCTGCCCTGCATGAACGAATTGCCACTGTTGATCAAGGCGCAAACCCGCTTCGGCGCGCGCGGACTGCAGATCATCGGGCCGGCGATGGACGACGCCAATACCGTGCGCAAACTGGCCAAACAACTGGGTATCAACTACCCGATCAGCGCCGACTTCAATCAGGCCGACAGTGCGATGCGCGCGCTCGGCGACGACAAGGGTGCACTGCCGTTCTCGGTCCTGATCGATGCGCAAGGCAAGATCGTCAAAACCGTTCTCGGCGGGCTGCACGAGGTCGAATTGGCCCGGATGATCGAAGCAAATCTGCCGAAATAAGGCGAACACCCAATTTTTGCTGCAACGTCTGCTAACTTGCCTTTAAATGCCGGCAAGTTGCGCCGCTGCTTGCGTTTCTCATAGCGCATCGGCAGAATCCCAAGCATGTCTAGCCCCCAGCCAGCCCCTTGAGCCAATTACTCCTGCTGAACGGCCCCAACCTCAACCTGTTGGGCACCCGTGAACCCGGCATCTATGGTGCCGGCACGCTTGCGGACATCGAAGCCCGGCTGACCCGGCAGGCGCTGAAACTCGGACACGCCCTGCACTGTTTCCAAAGCAACCAGGAAGGCCTGCTGGTGGACCGCATCCACCAGGCCCGCAACGAAGGCATTGCCTACATCCTGATCAATCCCGGGGCGTACACCCACACCAGCGTCGCCCTGCGCGACGCCTTGCTGGGCGTTGCGATTCCCTTCATCGAAATTCATCTGTCCAACGTCTTCACCCGTGAGCCGTTCCGGCATCACTCGTATTTTTCGGATATCGCCGTCGGCTGCATCGTCGGCCTCGGTGCGCACGGCTATACGCTGGCGCTAGAGGCCGTGCACGAACGCCTGACGACCGCACACCCATAGGCCCCCGCAATGGATTTACGCAAAATCAAAACTCTCATCGATCTGGTCCAGGAATCCGGCATCGCCGAACTGGAAGTCAAGGAGGGTGAAGAATCCGTGCGCATCAGCCGGCACTCCGGGCCAGTGACGCAGTACGTCAATGCGCCCCCCCAGGCACCAGCTGCGGCAGCCGCACCCGCTGCCATTGCACCCGCACCGGCCGCCTCGGCGCCTGAAGCGGCCAAGGCCGACCATCGGCACACCGTGAAATCGCCGATGGTCGGCACGTTCTACCGCACGCCTTCTCCGGGCGCCAAGGCCTTCGTCGAAGTCGGTCAGGCGGTCAAGGCCGGCCAGACCCTGTGCATCATCGAAGCCATGAAGATGCTCAACCAGATCGAGTGCGACAAGTCCGGCGTGATCGCCGAGATTCTGGTCGAAAACGAGCGCCCGGTAGAGTTCGATCAGCCGCTATTCGTGATTGAGTAATTTTCAATCATGAAGGAAATCAAGAAAATCCTGATCGCCAACCGTGGCGAGATCGCCCTGCGCATCCTGCGCTGCTGCCGCGAACTGGGCATCAAGACCGTCGCGGTCTACTCCACCGCCGACCGCGACCTCAAGCACGTGCTGCTGGCCGACGAGGCGGTCTGCATCGGTCCCGCGCCCGCCACCAAGAGCTACCTGAACATGGCGGCGCTGATCAGTGCCGCCGAAGTGACCCAGGCCGACGCGATCCATCCCGGTTACGGTTTTCTCTCGGAGAACGCCGACTTCGCGGAAAGCGTCGAGAAAAGCGGATTCATCTTCATCGGCCCGCGCCCCGAAACCATCCGCCTGATGGGCTCCAAGACCAACGCCAAGGCCGAGATGATCGCCGCAGGCGTGCCCTGCGTGCCCGGCTCGGACGGCGTGCTGCCGGAGGATGACGCGGCCTGCCTCGGGACCGCCCGCAAAGTCGGTTATCCGGTGCTGATCAAGGCCGTCTCCGGCGGCGGCGGCCGTGGCATGCAGGTGGTGCGCAGCGAGGATGAACTGCTGACCAAGATCAATATCGCGCGCACCGAGGCGGCGGCGGCATTCAAGGATCCGTCCGTATTTCTCGAAAAATATCTGGAAGCGCCGCGCCACGTGGAATTCCAGGTGCTGTCGGATGGCGAAGGCCATGCCATCCACCTGGGCGAACGCGATTGCTCGATGCAGCGCCGCAACCAGAAGGTCGTCGAGGAGTCGCCCGCGCCCGGCATCACCCAGGAACAGCGCGATGAAATCGGGTTGCGCTGCGTCAACGCCTGCAAACGCATCGGTTATCGCGGCGCCGGCACGTTTGAGTTTCTCTACGATGCCGGCAATTTCTACTTCATCGAAATGAATACCCGCATCCAGGTCGAGCATCCGGTCACCGAAATGGTCACCAACACCGACTTGATCAAGGAACAGATCCGCATCGCCGCCGGCCTCGGCCTGAAGAAGCAGCAGAAGCACATCAAGCTGCGCGGCCACGCGATCGAGTGCCGCATCAATGCCGAAAACCCACATACTTTTGTGCCCTCGCCCGGCGAGATCAAGAAGTACCACGCACCGGGCGGCCCCGGCATCCGCCTCGATACGCACCTCTACACGGGCTACAGGGTTCCGCCGCACTACGACTCGATGATCGGCAAGCTGATCGCCTATGGCTCCGATCGCAAATCCGCCATCGCCCGCATGCGGCAGGCGCTCTCGGAAATGGTCATCGAGGGCATCCAGACCAATATTCCGCTGCAGCGGCGGATCATGGAAGACAGCGTCTTCCGCGAGGCGACCCACAACATCCACTACACCGAGCAGATGCTGGAGCAGTGGCAGAAAGAGTGAACCCGCCGGTTATTTCCGGAAGCGTTCGACCGTTCGTTTTTTCTTCTTGATCTGCCGTGGTGTCAGTACGTTTTTCTTGTCCTTGAACGGGTTGTCGCCGGTCTTGAACAGCAGCGCCAGCGGCACGCCCTTGAGCTTGAACGCGTCGCGAAAGTGATTGGCCAGATAGCGCTTGTAGTGCACCGGCAGTTTGTCGGTCTGGTTGCCGTGGATCACGATCACCGGCGGATTGTTGCCGCCCTGATGCGCATAGCGCAGCTTGATGCGCCGCTGCATGATCGCCGGCGGCGGGTGCGCCTCCACCGCTTTTTCCAGCGAGCGCGTCAGTTCCGGCGTTGGAATCTCGCGCATGGTGGCGAGGTAGCAGGCCTGAACGTCGCGCATCAATTCGCCAAGCCCCGAACCCTGTTTGGCCGAGATGAAATGCACCGGCGCGTAATCCAGGAACGGCAGTTTCAGCGTCGTCTGATAACGCACTTTTTCACGGTCGGCGTGATCCAGCCCATCCCACTTGTTGACGGCGAGGATCATCGCACGGCCACGTTGCGCCACCAATCCCATCAGACGCGCATCCTGTTCGCCGATATCGTTTTGTGCGTCGACGACGGCGATCACCACATGCGCGCGTTCGATCGCCTCCAGCGTCTTGACGATGGAAAATTTCTCGATCGCTTCGCTGACCCGCGAGCGACGGCGAATGCCGGCCGTGTCGATCAGCGTGTAGGGCCGTCCGCCATACTCGAAAGGCACGGCGATGCTGTCGCGCGTGGTACCGGGCTGGTTGGCCGCGAGCACCCGTTCCTCTCCCAGCAGACGATTGATCAGAGTAGACTTGCCGACGTTGGGACGGCCGATGATGGTCACGCAAATTCCCCCATCGTCGATGGAGGCGGACGCGGAAGTTTCCGGGAATTTCGCCACCGTCTGGCGCAGCAGCGCGGTGATGCCGTCGCCGTGCGTGGCGGAAATCGCGCAAGCCTCGCCGTACCCCAGTGGAAAAAAGTCCGCCGCAACGGTCGAGCGATCCTGGCCTTCGGCCTTGTTGACGACCAGCGTCACCGGTTTTTTCAGCGTACGCAGATGGCGCGCGATCGATTCGTCCGCGCCCATGCGGCCTTTTTCGGCATCGACCAGGAACAGCACGTGGTCGGCTTCTTCCAGCGCAATCTGTGCCTGCTCTTCGGCCAGCACCGCCAGCGCGTCGGTGGCTTCGGGCATCAGGCCGCCGGTATCGACCACCATAAAATTCCGGTCTTCAAAACGGGCGTAACCATATTGACGGTCGCGCGTCAGCCCGGGCAGATCGGCCACGAGCGCGTCGCGGGTGCCGGTCAGCCGGTTGAACAGGGTCGATTTGCCGACGTTGGGCCGGCCGACCAGGGCGAGTATGGGAAGCTTGTCGTTCATGGCTGCGGATTGTCCGCCAAGGAATACCGGTACGCCAGCACAATAAAAAAGGCGGGATTTTCCCGCCTTCAGATCACACCGGTTTTAGCGCGGTTTGATACTTAGTGCCGTGATCTTGCCGGTGGAGTTCATCACATAGAGCACATCGTCCATCACCGCCATGTGCGCACGGATCGGATCGCTGCCGGCGCGGCTGCGGGCGATGATGCTGCCATCGGTCGGGTTCAGCCAGCTGAGATAGCCCTCGTAATCGCCGACCACGATGTTGCCGTCGAGCATCGCCGGCGGCGACAGCTTGCGATACAGCAGATCCTTCTGCTTCCAGGCGGCGGCGCCGGTCGCGGCATCCAGCGCCCAGACCACACCGCTCTCATCGGTCACGACAATCAGCTTGCCGGTGCTGACCATGCCGGTGTAGCTCTTGACCGCCCTGCGCCACTGCACTTGGCCGCTGGTGGCATCGACGGCGGCCAGTTCGCCGCCAAAGCTGGCGGCAAAAATGTTGCCGTTCTGATCCAGAAGGCCAGCATCGATGTCGGTGATGCGGTCGAGTTCGGTGCGCCCTGAAGGCACCGCAACGACCTGCTCCCAGTTGAGTTGTCCGTCGGTGACGCGCAGCGACACCATGCGGCCGTTATCGAGTCCAACGTAGGCGCTGCCACCGATCACCATGGGCTCGGACAGGCCGCGCAGCGTCAGGTTGGGTTCGTTGCGGTCGAAATTCCAGATCTGTTTGCCGGTATCGGCCGCAAGCCCATAGACGTGGCCGTCGACCGTGCGCGCCACCACGATGTCGCCGTTGCCCGCCGAGACCGCCAGCACCTCGCTCGACAAGGTGGAATGCCAGAGTTCGCTGCCATCGGCGCGCTTGAGCGCGATCACCTGGGCGTCGAGCGTGCCAACCAGCAGCAGGTTGCCCGAGACGCTGGGGCCGGAAATCACCCGTGCGCCGGTCTTGGCGCGCCAGATGCGGTCGCCATTCTTGGGATTGAATGCGTAGACGTCGCCGCCGACGTCGGCGGCAAACACGGCGTCAGGCTGCACCGACATCTGCAACCCGGTATACAGCGTATCGCTGCCGTCTCCGGCCGAACTGCTCCAGAGCTTGGTGATCTTCAGTGCAGGGTTGGCGATATCCTGCAACGCTGCCGGCTTGCGGACATTTTTGTCGCTGCTGCAGGCGCCCACCGATACCGCCACCAGCACCAGAAGTGCCAGGCGCAGAGTTTTCACGAAGCCACCGCATCGGCCAGATCGTCCAGCTTGCGCTGTAGCTCGCCCTGCTGCTCGGGCGCCGCGGGATTGGCGCCTTCCTGCAAGGCCTTTTCGTAAGCGGTACGCGCTGCCGCGCGGTCGCCCTGCGACAGTTTGATGTCGCCGCGCAGTTCATCGAACAGCGCCGGGTAATTGCCGCGATCGCCGTCCAGCAGCTTGAGCGCATCATCGGGCTTCTGCTGTTGCCAGCGCACCTTCGCCAGGCGCAGACGCGCCAGCGGCACCATGCCGGCATCCTTGCTGGTGTCGATCACCCATTGCAGCCGCTTGGCGGCGTCGTCGAGCTTGTCGCGCTCAACGTCCTGCTGCGCCATTTTCAGCGCGGCGCTGACCGCATACGGCGTCCTGGCATACTCTTTAACCAGTTCATCGGCTGCTGCGTTGGCTTCATCCATCTTCTGTTCCTTGAGGAAATTGTTCATGTCCTCGAACATCTGCGAAGCCTGCGCCGCCTGCGCCATCTGGTGATGCTGGTAGCCCTGCCAGCCGAAGATGCCGCCCAGGCCTATCACCAGGCCGGCCGCCAGCGACTTCCAGTTCTCGCTCCACCAGCGCTTGATCTGTTCGATTTGCTGGTCTTCGTCGTAATCGTTCGCCACGTTTTCTCTCTAAGCTGGATGCAACGGTTGGCCGGCTAGGCGGCCCGAAGATTCAACAGACCCGCCAGCCGCGCCGGGAGTTCCGGCCAGCCGCAGACGATCTGCGGGGAATTGTCGCGCAGTGATTTTACTTGAATGTTGCCGCCAGCGGTTTCCTCGTCGCCGAGGACCAGCGCCAGCCTGGAACCGCTGCGGTCGGCACGCTTGAATTGCCCCTGCAGCTTGCCGCCGCCGGCGTGCAGAACCAGACGCAAGCCGGGCAGCGCATCGCGCAACTGCTCGGCCAACCGGCGCGCGGCACGCTCGGCGGTCTCGCCCAGCCAGCAGAAATACACGTGCGGCGCACTATCGGGAATCGCGGCATCCTGCGCCTTGAGCAGCAGGATCAGGCGCTCGACGCCGCTGGCAAAGCCCACCGCGGGCGTCGCCGCGCCGCCGAGTTGCGCCACCAGTCCATCGTAACGGCCGCCGGCACAGACCGTGCCCTGTGCGCCGAGCTGTTGCGTAGTCCACTCGAACACCCCTTTGGTGTAGTAGTCGAGTCCGCGCACCAGACGGTTGTTGACGACAAATGCAATACCCAGATCGGCAAGACCCTGCTGCAAGCCATCGAAATGACCGCGGGACTCGTCATCCAGATGATCGAGCAGGTTCGGCGCGCCCTGGACGATTTCGCGCGTTGCCGGAACTTTCGAGTCCAGCACCCGCAGCGGGTTGCTGCGCAGGCGCCTGCGCGAATCGGCGTCGAGGCTGGCTTCATGCCGTTCGAGGAACGTCACCAACGCGGCGCGATACTGCGTACGGCTTTCCGCGCTGCCCAGCGAATTGATTTCCAGCGTCAGCGCACCCAGCCCGAGCCGGCGGAACAGTCGCGCCGACAGGGCGATGATCTCGACATCCACATCCGGCCCGGCCATGCCGTAGGCCTCGACACCGAGCTGGTGGAACTGGCGGTAACGTCCGGCCTGCGGCCGCTCGTGGCGGAACATCGGGCCGGCGTACCAGAGCCGCTGCTGCTGGTTGTGCAGCAGGCCGTGCTCAAGCCCGGCGCGCACGCAACTGGCGGTAGCTTCCGGGCGCAGACTGAGGCTCTCGCCTTCGCGATCGTCGAAGGTGAACATTTCCTTTTCGACCACATCGGTGGCTTCGCCGATGGAGCGCTTGAACAGCTCGGTATGCTCCAGCAGCGGCATCCGAATCTCGCCATAGCCGTAGGCGGCAAACACCTCCGCGGCGGTGCGATGCAGGTGCTGCCACACGGCGGCATCGGCGGGCAACACATCATTCATGCCGCGAACGGACTGGAACAGATTAGCCATATTCAGGTGCCCAGTTCCCGCGCCGCCTTGCGTTGTGCAAGCTTCTCGCGCACCAGCGCTTCGAGCCGGTCCACTAGATCCTCATTCTTGAACTTGTGCTGGATCTTGCCGTCGACGTAAATCGAATTGGGCCGCCCGCCGGCGACGCCGATGGCAGCCTCGCGCGCTTCGCCGGGACCGTTGACGACGCAGCCAATCACCGCGAGGTCGAGCGGCTCGTCAATTTCCTCGAAGCGACTCTCCAGTTCCGCCACCGTCTTGATCACGTCGAAATTCTGCCGTGAGCAGCTCGGGCAGGCGACCAGATTGATGCCACGGTTGCGTAGGTGCAGCGACTTGAGAATGTCCCAGCCGACTTTCACTTCCTCCACCGGATCGGCGGCGAGCGAGATGCGGATGGTGTCGCCGATGCCGTCGGCCAGCAACATGCCCAGGCCGATCGAGGATTTGACCGCACCGGCGCGCAGACCGCCAGCCTCGGTGATGCCCAGGTGCAGCGGCTGGTCGATCAGTTTCGCCAGCTTGCGATAGGCTTCGACGGTCATGAACACTTCGCTGGCTTTCAACGACACTTTGAAATCCTCGAAGTTGTGACGCTTGAGAATTTCGACATGGCGCAGCGCCGACTCGACCAGCGCATCGGAAGTCGGCTCGCCGTACTTTTCCTGGAGATCGCCTTCCAGCGAACCGGCGTTGACGCCGATGCGGATCGGGATGCCGTGGTCGCGCGCACAGGCGATCACCTCACCGACTTTCTTGTCGTTGCCGATGTTGCCCGGATTGATCCGCAGGCAATCCGCGCCCTGTTTCGCGGCCTCGAGGCCGACGCGATAGTTGAAGTGGATGTCGGCGACCAGCGGCACGTAGCCGACTTCCTTCTTGATCTTGCCGAACGCCGCGGCAGCGGCCATGGTCGGCACCGACACCCGCACGATGTCCGCACCGGCCTTCATCGCCGCACGGATCTGCGCCACGGTCGCGGCGACATCCTCGGTGTCGGTGTTGGTCATGGTCTGCACGGAGATCGGCGCATCACCACCCACGGCAACGCGGCCAACATGAATCTGGCGCGAGACGCGTCGCTGAATCTTGTGATGACTTTGCATCGCCATGCAGCTACCTCACCAAACTCTCGAACTCTCCGCTGCCACAGTCACCCGCTCCTGCAGAAATGTCGAATACTGATGTTATATAATATATATAAAAATATAAATTTATAAATATTTTATAACAGTGTTTTGCGCTCAAACCCCGACAGCGGGTGACGACTACGGACTGACGGGCAATGGCAAAACGAACCGCGCGGTCTTGTTGTCGCCGACAAAGCGGCTGACATCCAGCGGCTGACCGGCCTGCTCGACGCGCACGCCCGGCGCATTACCAAGAAAGACCCGGAACGGCGCAGTGCCGACCAGGTTCAGG
This sequence comes from Stenotrophobium sp., assembly GCA_050740035.1. Taxonomy (GTDB): domain Bacteria; phylum Pseudomonadota; class Gammaproteobacteria; order Nevskiales; family Nevskiaceae; genus Stenotrophobium. Next base: position 17,145 of record JBOICJ010000328.1, read on the forward strand.
TGTTCGCCCGCCGACATCAGGCCGTTGACCACCATCTTGCCGGTCGCATCCTCGACCCGCGCCCAGGATGCGGCGGTCATGGTCAGCGTGAATTCCGAGCTGGCGGCCGCCGCAGCCGCAGTCTCCGAAGGTGACGCAGGGGCCGGCGCGGAGGTCTGCGCGGGCAACGTCGGCATTGCGGACGAGTTCGCGCCACCCGTTGCGGACACTGCCGGCGCGGGCGCGCCAGCGGGTGCGGTATTGAGCTTGTCGTCAGCGGTCACCGGCACCGGTGTTTCAGTTGCGGCGTCGGCTTCTGTTGCGACGCTCTGCCCAGGTTCAGTCGTCGGAACCGGCAGCGCATTGGCCGGCGCAGTCGTTTTTGCCATGGTCAGCGCAGGCAGGGGCGCATGCAGTCCATGCGCAAACCACAGGAAGGCGCAGACCAGCACGGCGCCGATCGCCGTCATGATCGCCAGCGCCACCGGCAGGCGACTGCCCGAACCCAGCTCCGAACCCGAAGCCAGCCGCAGCTTGGCCGGCAGTGCCGGCACCTGCGGCTTGGCCGCCAGGTTGTAGGCGTCGAGCAATTCCTTTTCGGTGAGGCTCAGCACCTTGGCGCACTTACGGTAATAACCGCGGATGTACACCGGCTCGTTCAGCGTGTCGTAGTCGTCGCGCTCGAGCGCATCGACGGTGTGGCGCGGCAATTTGATCAGGGTCGCCAGTTCATCCGGCGTCATGCGTGCGCGTTCGCGTGCAAGCCGCACGATCTGTCCCGCACTGGCACGCGGGGAGTCGTCGGACGACACCACTGGAGATTCATCGCTCGGGGTTTGAAACATGGATTCGGTATTCATGGATTAAGGGAGATTGCTGTCGACAGCTTCATCGGAATTGGGGAAATTTTGCTTGAGACGTACCGCATCATCGTGCGCATCGGCCGTATTGCCCAGCGCCTGTTCGATCATCGCGGACAACCACAGGGTCTTGGCGGTCGGCTGCGCCACCGCGGCATAGCGCTGCATGAAAGCGCGCGCACGCAGGTAATCCTTCTGCTGGTAGACCAGCCCCGCCATCGCCGCCAGCGCGTCCGGGAACTGCGGATCGAGCTTCAGCGCCGCGCGGAAATATTCTTCGGCCTTGTCTGGCTGTTTCTGGTTCAGCGCACAGGAACCGGCATTGGACCAGGCTGCGGCGGGCGTCGCGTAATCGTGATTCGCAGCGGCCTTGGCGAAATAGGTTTGCGCTTCATCGGCCTTGTCGTGCGCACACAGGAACACGCCGAAATTGTTTTGCACGCTGGGGTCATTGGGTGCCAGCGAAATCGCTTTGCGATACTCCTTCTCGGCCTCGTCGACTTCGCCACGCTGAGCATAGACGTAGGCGATGGCCGAATGTGCCGGCGCATAGTCGGCGTTTTCACCGATCGCGCGCTTGAGCTTGATCAATGCCGTCTGCACGTCGCCACGGCGCATGTAATCCACACCCAGTTCGGTGTTGATGCGCGCCGCCTCATGCAGATCGGCGCCCTGCGGCGCGTCGGGCGTGGTGGTGCAGGCCGCCAGCAACAATCCCGCCGCCAGCACCGGAATCAGGAAGTAATTCTTCATGCGCACCTCTGCGGAACCATTGATTGCGCCATAGGAATTCCGCCGAGACGATTCTTCTGGCGCGAGGCCACCTTGCCGACCAGCTGCGAACAAGGGAGACGCGAGCAGCGCAGCGGGGATGCAAGCGGCCGCGAGCGGCTCCGGGCCTGTGGGCTCATTGCACCACCACCGGAATCCCACTGAGACGATTCTTCTGGCGCGAGGCCACCTTGCCGACTAGCTGCCCGCAGGCCGCATCAATATCGTCGCCCCGCGTCCTGCGCGTGGTGGTGACGATGCGTTTGGCACGCAGGATTTCCGAAAACTTGCGGATGGCGTCCGCCTTCGAGCGCTGGTAACGCGTCTCGGGAAACGGATTGAACGGAATCAGGTTGACCTTGGCCTGCATGCCGGCCAGCAGCTTCGCCAGCTGGCGGGCATGCTCGGGATGATCGTTGACGCCATCGAGCATCACGTATTCGAACACGATGTGGGTCTTGCGATCCTTGCCGGCGACATAGCGGCGACAGGCCTCCATCAATTCGGCCAGCGGATATTTGCGGTTGATCGGCACCAGCTGGTTGCGCAATTCATCGTTGGGCGCATGCAGCGACACCGCCAATGCCGTGTCGCAATCCGCGCGCAGGCGATCGATATACGGTACCAGGCCGGAGGTGCTGACCGTGACCCGGCGCTTGGACAGGCCGAATCCGAAATCGTCGAGCATGATGTGGATCGCCGGCAGTACCGCGGCGGTATTGGCCAAGGGCTCGCCCATGCCCATGAAGACCACGTTGGAAATCACACGTTCGTTCTGGAAATCCCCGCCCAGCGTGCGTGCGGCGAACCAGACCTGCGCGACGATTTCCGCCGTGGTCATGTTGCGGTTGAGACCCTGCTGCGCGGTCGAGCAGAACGAGCAATCCATCGCGCAGCCGACCTGCGAGCTGATGCACAAGGTGCCGCGGTCGCTCTCGGGAATAAACACCGTTTCGATGACATTGCCGCCATCGAGGCGCAGCGCCCACTTGCGGGTGCCGTCCTGGGAAATCTGCTCGGTCACAAGCTCGGGATGCTTGATGACGAAGCGCTGTTTCATCTTCGTGCGCAGATCCTTGCTGATGTTGGTCATCAGGTCGAAATCATCGGCGGTGCGGCGATAAATCCACTGCATCACCTGATCGGCGCGAAACGGCTTTTCGCCCATCTCCGCAAAGCACGCCCGCAGTCCTGCCCGGTCGAGGCCGAACAGGTTCTGCGGCGTGCTTGCAGTTTCAGTCATTGCTCAGCGCGTGCGCGGGCACAACTCGGTGGCGCGGAAGAAATACGAAATTTCGTTCTTCGCATTGTCCGGGCTGTCGGAACCGTGCACGGCATTCTCGTCGATGCTGGCGGCAAAATCGGCGCGGATGGTGCCGGGCGCGGCTTTCTTCGGATCGGTGGCGCCCATGATGTCGCGATGAACCGCGACCGCATTCTCGCCTTCCAGCACCGAGATCATGACCGGACCGCTGATCATGAAATTGACCAGATCCCTGAAGAACGGCCGCTCACGATGGATCTCGTAAAAACCTTCGGCCTGCTTGGCCGTCAGGTGCTTCATGCGGCCGGCGACGATGCGCAGGCCGGACTTCTCAAAACGGGAGTAGATGTCGCCGATGGCATTCTTGGCAACAGCGTCGGGCTTGATGATGGAAAGGGTGCGTTCAACCGCCACAGCTAACTCCTTAAAAAGTCAAAAGGAAAGGCATCGCAACCGGGAACCCGGAAGCGGATGGAATAACGCGGAATTATATTCTTTATTGCCGCAGTGCGGCAATTTCAGGGGCGCAATGAGGCTGGCTCAGACTGCGAAACTCTCGCCACAACCGCACTGGGCGGTGACATTGGGGTTCAGGAACTTGAATGCCTCGTTGAGACCGTTCTTCTGGTAATCCAGCGTCAAACCCTGCAACTGCGGCAGAAACTCGCCACGTACCACCAGTTTTGCGCCGTGGCTCTCGAATACCTGATCTTCAGGGCTGATTTCATCGGCATAATCCATGGTGTAGGCATAACCCGAGCACCCGGATTTCTTCACACCCACACGCAAACCCACGCCCTTGCCGCGCTTGCTGATCTGGTCGGTGATGCGCCGTGCGGCGCTTTCGGTCAATTGAATCGTCATGGTGCAACCTGCGTGAGCAACCGGCGAACGACATCCTCGCCCATGAGGGCACAATGGGCGCGATCATCGGGAATTTCAAGCGCAGCGCGGATTTCCGCCGCGGATATCGCGCCGAGGCCGGCCACCATCTGCCCCTGCAGCCGCGACGCCAGCCATTCTCCCACCGCAAGCGTCGTCGGACAGCCATAAGCGCCGAAACGCGCCTCTTCCACGGTACTCGCGTCGAGCCTGACCTGCACCCGCAACAAGGCGCGCGCGGCGGCACTGCCAGCCTCTGCGCTAACGACATCGGCGCCTGCCAGAGATCCGCCATGCACGGGCTCGGAAAAACGCTGCCAGATTGCAGTGGAGTAACCAAAAACATTTTCCGCGGTCATCTCAGGCCACCCACAGCGGCGACAGCGCCCGCAAGCGCTTGACCGCGGCGATCACCCGATCCGCGGCCTCGGTAATTTCAGCCTGCGTGGTAAATCGTCCGAGCGAAAAACGCAACGAGGAACCCGCCAGTTCGTCATCGCGGCCCAGCGCCCGCAGCACGAACGAAGGCTCGCGCGTGGCCGACGAGCAGGCCGAACCGCTGGACACCGCCAGGCCGCCGAGCAGCGCGCGCAGGCTCTCACCCTCGGCGCCCTCGAAGCTGACGTTCAGGATGTGCGTCACGCCGTGTTCGGGATCGCTGTTCAGAACCACTTTTGGCAGGCGCTGCAAACGCTGCCAGAGATCGTCGCGCAAACCGCGCAGGCGCCGGGCGTCGGGCGCCAGTTCCTGAGCCGCGAGCCGGAAGGCCTCGCCCATGCCGACAATCTGCGGCGACGCCAGCGTGCCGGAGCGCATGCCCTGTTCGTGGCCGCCGCCGTGAATCTGCGGTGCCAGCCGCGCGCGCGGCCGCTTGCGCACGAACAGCGCACCGACGCCTTTGGGTCCGTAGACCTTGTGCGCCGACAGCGACAGTAGATCGACCGGCGTGCTCGACAAATCCATCGACAGCTTGCCCGCCGCCTGCACCGCATCGACATGAAACAGGATGCCGCGCTCGCGCAACTGCGGCGCCAGCGCCTCGACCGGATTGATCGTACCGATCTCGTTATTGACCCACATCAGCGACACCAGCGCCGTCGCCGGGGTCAGCGCCGTCAGCACCTGCTCTGGGGAAATGTGGCCGTGCCGATCCGGCTTGAGATAGGTCACGCGCGTGCCCTGCGTCTCCAGCCAGCGGCAGGTATCCAGCACCGACTTGTGCTCGATGCGCGAGGTCACGACGTGACCGCCGCGGATGCCGCGAAACTCCAGTGCCCCTTTGATCGCGAGGTTGTTGGACTCGGTGGCGCCGGACGTCCAGATGATTTCCTGTGGCTCGGCACCGATGAGACCGGCAACCTGCGCCCGCGCCTGTTCGACTACGGCCCGCGCCAGACGGCCCGGTCCGTGCTCCGACGCAGGATTGCCGAACTGCTGACGCAGCCACGGCAGCATCGCGTCCAGCACGCGCGGATCGAGCGGCGTGGTCGCGGCGTTGTCCAGATAAATCATTTTGCGGGAGACGGCAGACGGGAGACAGGAAACGCTAGACCCGATAACGCGTGCAGGAACCGATCGACTTCAGCCTCGGTATTGTCCTGCCCCAGGCTGACGCGGATCGCACCCTTGGCGACTTCGCGCGTCACGCCCATGCCCAGCAGCACATGACTCGGCTCGCCGCGACCGGAGGCGCAGGCCGAGCCGCTGGACACGCCGAAGCCTTTGCGGTCGAGTTGCATCAGCAGGGCTTCGCCGTCGTAGCCATGCAATGCAAATTGCACGGTGTTGGGCAGGCGTTCGGCGTCCTCGCCAAAAATCTCGACGCCGGCAATACCGCGCAAACCCTGTTCGAGACGATCGCGCAACTCGCGCTCGTGCTGCATCCTTTGCGCAAGCATCTGCAAGGCCAGCTCCGCGGCCACGCCAAAACCGGCGATGGCGGCGACGTTTTCGGTGCCGCCGCGCAGGCCATGTTCCTGCGCGCCACCGTGATGCAGCGGCGCCAGATCGACCTCGGCGCGGCGGATCAGCGCGCCGATGCCCTTGGGGCCGTAGATCTTGTGGCTCGACAGGCTCATCAGATCGCAGTCCAGCGCCGCAAAATCCACCGGGATCTTGCCCGCCGCCTGCACCGCATCGATATGCAGCCAGGCGCCCGCCGCGTGCACCATCGTCGCAGCGCGGGCCACGTCCTGGATTACGCCGGTTTCGTTGTTGGCCCGCATCAGCGCCACCAGCTTCACCGGCGCACGCTGCAACTGCTCGGCGAACCGATCCCAGCAAACGATACCCTGACGATCCACGGCGATGGCTTCAACGCCCCAGCCGCGCGGCTTCAATGCCTCTGCAGTTTCCATCACCGCGGGATGTTCGGTCGCGCCATACAGCACGCGGCTGGGCGACGCGGCATCGGCCACGCCCTTGAGCGCGAGATTGTTCGACTCGGTGCCGCCGGAGGTCCAGATCACTTCGCCGGCCTGCGCGCCGACCAGCGCGGCGACCTGCACCCGCGCCGCCTCCACCGCGTCGCGCGCAGCGCGACCGAAGCGGTGCAGGCTGGAGGCATTGCCATACGGGCCGCTGAGAAAAGGCAGCATCGCGTCGAGCACGCGCGGATCGAGCCGCGTGGTGGCGTTGTGATCGAAATAGACCGGCATGCGGCTTAATCGGCTTTGCGCGGAGACCCGGGCCTGGCCTCGGCTGCCGCCAGCGAATCCAGCGCCGAACCTTCGGCGCAAAAATCGGGCAGATGGAGTTTGCTCAGCTCCAGTTCCGGCATGCGCGAGTCCATCTCGTGCAAAAATTTGCACACCCGCACCAATCGTTCGTCGAGAACATTGATGTGATCGAGCATCGCGCCGATCGCGTTGGACACCGGATCGGGCATGTCGCGGCTGAGGCCGTAGGCATCGAAGCCCATCTTCTTGGCCATCGCCACCAGGCGGTCGGACGGCGCATGTTGCTCCTGCACGACCCGCGCGGGAATGCCGACGACGGTGGCGCCCGGCGGCACTTCCCTGACCACCACCGAGTTGGAGCCGACGCGCGCGCCATCGCCGACCAGAAACGGGCCCAGCACCTTGGCGCCGGCGCCGACGACCACGTTATTGCCCAGCGTCGGATGGCGCTTGCCCTTGTTCCAGCTGACGCCGCCTAGGGTCACGCCATGGTAGAGCGTGACGTCGTTGCCGATCTCGGCGGTTTCGCCGATCACCACACCCATGCCGTGATCGATGAACAGCCTGCGGCCGATCACCGCGCCCGGGTGGATTTCGATACCGGTGAGCCAGCGCGCCAAGTGGGAATTGAGCCGCGCCAGCCATTTCAGGCCGCGCTGCCACAGCCAGTGACTGATGCGATGCCCCCAGACCGCGTGCAGGCCCGGATAGCAGGTCACAACCTCCCACACCGAGCGCGCTGCGGGGTCGCGCTCACGGATGGAACGGATGTCTTCACGGATGCGGGGAAACATGTCGGCACGAAAGTCCTGAGTGAAGCGTGAATTGTAACGCCGTCTGCATTTTGCAAAGAGAAACGCCCCACCCGCTGTGCCGGTTTCGCTTGTAAATATTGTTATATTATATATACTATAATTAATATATTTATATAAAATATAACATCATTTCGATTTCTGTGGCGCAGAGCGGGTGGCGCTTTTTACAGCAGTCTTGGGCCGGGGACTGCGGACTTTCGGTGTCTCTACCGTGGTCAGGATGCCGCGCAGCATGTTCAGCTCGTTGCGATCCGGCTGCGCGCGGTTGAACAGCACCCGCAGCCGCCGCATCAGCACCCGCGGATTGGCCGGGTTGAGAAAGCCGGTCATGCGCAGCACGCGTTCCAGATGCTCGTAGAGTCGCTCCATTTCCTCGGCGCTCGGCGGCGCGTACCAGGGATGGCCGCGCTTGAGCGCGACGCTCGGCACCTGCGGCAGCGCGGCCTTGCGCAGTTCATAGGCCATCACCTGCACCGCCTGCGCCAGATTCAACGAGCTGTATTCGGGATTGGCGGCGATGCGGGTGGTGGCGTGGCAGCGCTCCAGTTCCTCGTTGGTGAGGCCGGTGCGTTCGCAGCCAAACACCAGCGCGACGAGGCCTGGCGCCGGCATCGCGACGGCGCGCGCGGCCATGTCCCAGGGCGTCAACGGCTCATCGCCCAGATGCCGCGGTCGCGCCGACACCGCCACCACCCAGGCGCAATCGGCCACGGCCTCGTCCAGCGTCGACACCACCCGCGCGGCTTGCAACAAGACTTGCGCACCCGAAGCCATCGCGGTGGCCTGTTCGTCGGGATACTGGCGCGGATTGACCAGCACCAGTTCCGCCAGCCCCATGGTGTGTATCGCCCGCGCCGCAGCGCCGATGTTGCCGGGGTGCTGGGTCGCCACCAGTACGATGCGGATGCGGGACAAGGGCTGCGGGGCGAGAGGAATATCGGTCATGCGTGATATTCTATCGCCCTTCCGTTTTCGCTCCTTGAAAAATCCATGCATCCGCTGGTCAATATCGCCGTTTCCGCCGCGCGCGCAGCGGGCAATCAGATCATGCGCAGCTTCGAACGTGTCGACCAGCTTCAGGTCGAGCGCAAGAGCCGCAATGACTTCGTCACGCAGGTGGATCGCAACGCCGAGCGCGAGATCATCAACATCATCCACAAGGCCTATCCGCAGCACGCGATTTTGGCCGAGGAAGGTGGCGCGCTGGGCGAAAACGAGGTCGTCTGGATCATCGACCCGCTCGATGGCACCACCAATTTCCTGCACGGCCTGCCGCACTTCGCGGTGTCCATCGGCATTCAGTACCGCGGCCGGCTGGAGCACGGCGTGATCTACGCACCCTGCACTCAGGATTTATACATCGCCAGCCGCGGCGTTGGCGCCACGCTCAACAACCGCCGCATCCGTGTCAGCAAATGCAAGGACATGGATACCGCGCTGATCGGCACCGGCGTGCCGCTGCGCGAGGAGCACCTCGACCGCTATCTGCCGATGCTGCGCAACGCCGCCGCGCAGACCGCCGGCGTCCGCCGCGCCGGCGCCGCCTCGCTGGATCTGGCCTACGTCGCCGCGGGTCGTCTCGACGCCTTCTGGGAACTGGGCCTGAAACCCTGGGACATGGCGGCCGGCATCGTGCTGGTGCAGGAAGCCGGCGGCATGGTCAGCGAGCTGTACGGCAAGGAAGACGTGCTGGCCAGTGGCAACATTCTCGCCGCGCACATCAAACTCCACCCGCTGATCGAGAAGTGCCTGCTGGGATAACTCTCGCATTGAGTCTGCATGGCTGCCAGTATTGGCAGACGCTGGCGAAACATCACCCTCTATCCTGATTAAATGATGGATGGCGGTGGACGCAAAACCATCCTGCGGCGCTGCGACCAGCCTAGCGCAAGTCGCGCAGTGGCCGAACAGCAACCTGGCCGCTATCGTCGACGATGCTGATATTGCCGGGCTTCAATTCGGCGACATCACCATCCTCCATGAATATAAGTCGCCGCGTTACAGGCAACAGCGCGGCGACATCGGAAGCGACATACTGCTCGGACTCACCAACACCTATCACCAGCGGGCTACCGCTGCGCGCAACCACTAAAGTCTCCGGCTCCGAAACAGCTAGCACAGCGACCGCAAAGGCCCCCTCAAGTTTCTGTACCGCAACACATACTGCATCCAGAAGACTGTGACTGGGGGTCAGATACAAATGAATCAAATGCGCAATCACTTCAGTATCGGTATCGGAGCGAAAACGGTAACCCTTGCCTTCCAGATCACGCTTGAGCGTCTCGTGATTTTCGATGGCTCCGTTATGCACGACTGCGATCTCATTACATGAGACATGCGGAGGAACATTGTGCTCTGCAAGTTCGCCATGCGTGGCCCAACGCGCATAGCCGATTCCCAAGGAATTGCCCACTACCACAGCACCATCAAAGCTGCGACGTAATTCGCCGACCTCACCAACCTGACGGTTTATTCTCATACGACGCTGGCGATTGACCACGGCTACCCCGGCGGAAACATAATCGCCGTCTTCGAGGCGCTCCAGTGCTTCAATCAAAATTGGAGTGACATTATTTTGCACAATCGCGCCGACCAATCCACACATGGTGATCCTCTCTCTGTCGATACGGGGTTTAGAAGCGACGGGCACCAGTTATATTGATTGCCGACTGCCGCCTGTAATAGCCTGCGAGCTCAGTCAGCCCAAGCTCCAGATCAATTCTTGGCTTATGGCAAAGCTGCCGTTGCAGCCGTTCGCTGCTGCCACAAGAGTGGCGGATGTCGCCGGCGCGCGCTGGCGCGAACTCTGGTGTCACCGTAACATCCATGGCAGCGCTGAGAATATCGACCATGCGCAGCAGATTCACACGCTGTCCAGTGGCGACATTGCAGACACCGCAGTACTCCGACTCCAGCGCTACCAAGCAAGCTTGAGCGACATCGCGAACATGGATGAAGTCGCGGGTTTGGCTGCCGTCGCCAAAAATGCATGGAGCATGTTCCGCGCTCAAACAATCAAGAAATTTGCTGATGACGCCTGAATATGGCGACGACGGATCCTGGCGCGGTCCATAGACGTTGAAGAAGCGCAGTCCCAATGCTCGCAGACCGTACTGACGAAAATAGAGATCGGCATAGAGTTCGTCGACATGTTTCTCCAGACCATAGGGGTTGACGGGCTTGGGCGTTTCGTCTTCAACCAGCGGCAGGTTGGGGCAATTGCCATAAACCGCGGCGGATGATGCGTAAACCAGGCGCTTCAGTTGTAAGCTGCGCGCCGCCTCCAGCACGTTAATGAAGCCCAGCACATTGCATAGCGCAGACTCACGCGGCTCCTCCACCGAGCGAGCGGCAGAAACCTGCGCGGCCAGATGTATGCAGCCGTGGATATCGTTCAGGGCGTCGCGCAGGCTGGCGTGATCGAGGATGTTGCCGATGCGCAGCTCCAGATCAGGGTGATTGAGAGGCAAATTTTGCAGTTTTCCGGTCGAAAGGTCGTCGAAGACACGGACTGAGTGGCCCTTGACGAGCAAGGCCTCGACGACATGCGAACCGATAAACCCGGCACCCCCAATAACCATGATGCGCGGCAGATGACGGAACCGGCGCTTGCCTGAGATGCTGTGTATAGCAGTCGCTGGCTTAGGTACTGTGTCTGTGATGGCAGTATTCATGACATTAACTCCATCTGTGCAGAATCGAGTGCATCAAGGTCCAGCCATTGCGCAGCGCGGCCTCGGTTTCCTGCGGCAGCCCGGTGTTCCAGCGATTTTCAAAACGCACCTTTACCGGCAAACCGTTGGTCAGTCCGGCGTTACCGGCGCTGGCATCGGTAAATTTCATTCGCACCAGAACCCCCACCTGACCGGTCCCGAACATCTCCGGATGCGCGCTAGGAACTTCCAGAGTCTCTTCCGGGACATCCACGACTTCCGCCGGGCGCTGCACGCCATCAGGGAAAACCACGACGGCACGCACGCCATCCCGGGCGTACTTGGAGTATTTAGGCGGCACATAAGCGTCGACGTGAAGCGCGCTGTTATCCGGGGCCAGCATTGCAACCTTTCCACCCACCGCCAGTTGGTCGCCTTTGACCAGGGTCAGGTCGACAATGCGGCCGGCATACGGCGCCGTAACCAGCAGGCTTTCATTTTGCTTCTCAATGCCGGCGATCTCCGCGCGCAACGAAAGCACGCGGGCCTGGACTTGAGCCTGTAACTGTTGCTGCGCGACCTGGCCGGCAGACCGATTGAGCATCGTCATCTGCTGATAGATTTGGGCCACTTGGGTTGCGGCCTGCTGCACGTCTGCACGCGCCGCTGTCAGCTCAGCATCAGTGGCGGCGCCCTGGGTATAGAGCTGCTCCACCATGCCTAAATGCTGGTCGCGTTGGTCGCGCTGTTGCTTGGCGATATCCAGTTGGTCCTCAAGATTGACCGTCGAGATACTGGCTTCGTGGGCACCGGTCTTCACGCCTTCCAACGCTTGGAGTTCGGCACGAAGCTGGCCTAAGTGCTGATCTAAGCCAGGATTGCTCAGACGTACCAGCGGCGCGCCGGCGGCAACTTCTTCCATCGGTTTGACAAACACCTCATCGACATAGCCCTGGCCATTGGTGCGAACCGTGATCTGGTCTTGACTGACCACAGCAGGAGCCTCGACCAGCACTGAAGACAGCAGCAACCGGCCAGCGAAATACAGCAAGGGACTACTGACGACCAGCAGTATCGCGTACCAGCGCCAGCGTGCCAGGTGACGCTTGGCTGGCGCATAAGGCACGGTAATGCCGCGGTCACGGTTGGGATCTGCCCGCTCGGGCTCAACGAATCTGACTTTCATGACCCATCCTCGTTAGATCGGACCAGGCTTGGACCACGACCCCGTCAGCATTAGCCTCGGTTGACATTTGTTTATCCAGATCGTGCATTGCCGCTTGAAAATCTTCGGGGCTGCGGCGGGCATAGCTCAGCTTGGGACCCAGTTGCGGCTCCACGCTCTGGGCGATTTGAAAGCGCAGATTCGGTGACCCGGCCAAAATTGGGCGCGCAATGGCAGCAACCTTGTTCGGATCGGAAGAAAAAATCATTAACGCCACCTTGTGGATACCGTCCTTGCTCAACTGCTCGCCCAGGTGCCAATCGTGGTAAGGCGAGTCTCGGAAATAGCGCGGATGCACGCTGACCTCAGTTGGCCAAGGCGATGCCTTGGCTGCATCCGTCAGCGTCGCCACCCAATCATCAAACTGTGTGCGGGATAGCGGCTGCCGGTAAATCTGATCCGGCTCGATATCCAGATGAAGTCCGGAAAAATTAAAAGCGCTCAGACTGCCGATGATATTGAGCAGTTCCTGGCGATGTTCCGGCTCTATCCAGCTGGGTTCACCTAGCAGCAGGTCCACCGCCACACCATGTGCACGCGCATTACTCAGGAACGCCTGCAACTCCTCTGGCCGAGCCTGGGCAGCCTGGATTTGCGTGGCGTTCAACGAAACCATCAAGTGATTGATCGTCAGTCGCTTCAGCAGACTCCAAAATGATGGTTGAACCTGACTGTGCCGAATCAGCTCATGGCTATCCCAGACATAAACCGACATGTCCGGAGTCATGGTTCCTTTAAGTTCTTCGGCATTCGCATCCAGGACCTGCGCCATCAGCAATCTCGGAGGTGCAGCCGCATCAAGCCCGTTCGTTGCGAACCGCAGGTTCCCGTCAGCAGGCGCCGAGCGCACCCAGGCGACACTATGCAAGGCGGGACTCTGCTTGAGCGTCAACCCCACGAAACGCGCTGGCGCAATCGCACGGCTATCGTTCAAGCGGCCACTTTCAGCCGCTGGCGCTGGTGCCTGCGCCGGCGTTGAGGGAACTTGATCGCCGCCGCTGCCTCGCAACATGCCGGCCACTGTCTTCAACGGCTCAGCCAGATTGGCGCCCACAGTGGCGTCCTGACTGTGCGGGACAATATTATTGTTGTCGGCACTCATGATATAAGCGCGAACATCAATATTGTTCTGCCAGACGTGGACACGGGCGTCGATATCGGCAAGCGCTTGCAGCGCGTAATCATTCAGTTTCTGGCTAAGTGCCTCAATGCCTTCTTCCGAGAAAACATTGCTGCGCAGTTGACGCTCGCGCAACGCCTCGGCCACGGCACTGGTCTTCTGTGCCGTCACGCGCATGTCCTCGGTTGCCTCTGCCAGACGATTGAGCGCGCCGTGAGCCTCGGCCATCACCTCTTCGTTGCGCTGGCGTTGCTGCAGACGCACGCCCTCAAGTTCCGACTGCAGGCGTTCGCGCTCCTCGCGCCGCACGCTCAGCAAAGACAGCGGCGCGCTGAAGTTCAAACCTACGAAGCCGGTTCCGCCGGTCTGGTGGTCGCGCTGATCGGTGTTGACTGCGCCCATAACGTTGAGCGAAGCATTCATTCCATACCAGTTGCTGTCGTCGAGTTGCGCTTGCAGGGCATCGGCCTTCGCGCGCAGTTCGGCGACATTAGGATACTTATCAGAAATATCATCTGCGACGACGCCCTGAATTTCCGGTAGAGAGACGGCGCTTGCCTGAAAATTGGCCAGAGGATGTCCAATCAGACGCTCGAGACGGCCACGGGTTTGATCCAGAACGCGCTGTAACTGCGCGCGGTCGGCGTGCGCAACTTCGTAACCGGTCAGTAACTCGGTCAGCCGGGATTTCAGCATGAGCTTTTTCTGTTGGCGCAACTGCAGTCGCGGCACCACTTCCGGTTCTGTGGCGAGGTAGGCATCGATGACCACCATGCCTTCCTGCGCTCCCCAGTAACGCGCGTAGTCGGACTCCAGCTCCAGCGGCGCACGGCGCCGCGCATCGTCCAGTCGTACCTGTTTTTCTTCAACCTTGCCGCTGGCGCTATCAGCCGCGCGCTGCTTTTGTCCAGAGGAGTCCAGCAGAGGGTAACTAAGACCGAGTTGTCCCTGCGCTCCCGGATAGGAAATTGACTGGTTAGCGCTGACGATGTTCTTGATGATGCCGTAGCCCGCTGCGCCAGTCAGTTGCCAGCCCTGCTGATCGCGGTCGCGTTCCAGTTCATGGCGTGCGCCATCAAGCTCGGCCTCGGCCTGCAATACCGCCACCGCATGCGTAGTATCGCCAAGCATGGATTCTACCGGTACCGGCTCGGCGAAGGCAGGAGCGGTAGCGAGCATCGTTGCAAAAATTCCGGCAAAAAAAGTCTTCGTGTTCATCGCGGACCTCCCCGGCGGATCACCCACCACGGCCCCATCGGCGAGTCCTGGTGGGCATGGTTGAACCATTCGTGCAGAGTCGCCACCACGCTCCAGATGCGGGCGCTGATCATGAACAAGGGCATCAGC
>JBOICJ010000329.1:0-6550 GCA_050740035.1 Stenotrophobium sp.
AGGTACTCAGCAGATACAGCAATTGATCGTCGCGCGCCGCCTGCTCGGCAAAAGCTCCGCTGAACTCAAGTAGCCCAAGCCCTTAACGCGTCATCCGCTGTGGATCGATATCTGATGGGTAATGTTATAAATAATTTAATAATTATAAATATATAATATGATTAATAACATATACTCTGTCAGTCACATGGACAGCGGGGCATGACGGTTCCGCATTTCGCAAACCACCGGCTGTGACCACCGGCGCAAATAAAAAAGCGGTGGAGCGAACTCCACCGCCTTGGTTTTTATGCTGTGGGTGAATCAGTTGTTGCGCGACATGCGCTTGAGGTTGGACGGATCAAAGTAGCTGTCCTCAAACTTGATGTTGAAGTTGCTGATGGCATCTTCATTGGTCATCGCCGTGGCGAAGTAGCGATGGCTCTGCAAGTCATAGATGAACTGCGGAATACCGGTTGTGGTCGGGATGAACGGCGCTTCCAGCAAGTCCGATTCCTGCACTTTCCAAAGTGAGCCGCGGTTGTCGAAGCAGTCCACCGCCGCAATCGACCAGCTGTCCTCATCGACATAGAACACGCGCTTGGCGAAGTTGTGGCGCATGCCGGGCTTGAGTGTCGCTTCCACTACCCAGACGCGATGCAGTTCATAGCGTTCGTATTTCGGATTCGCGTGAAACGGCGTGAGGATATCCTTGTACTTGATCAGCTGGCTGTTGATCAGGTACGAGTTGTAGGCGATATAGATTTCCTTTTTGCCGAGCAGCTTCCAGTTGTAACGGTCGAGCGCGCCGTTGAAGACGTCGATCTGGTCGTTGTACTGCTCGTTGTCGGTGCCGATGGCGGGATTGTCGTAGCCGACATCCGGTGCGCGGTTGACGCGACCCAGGCCCGGCGAATAAATCCACGCCTGACGTCCGGTTCCTTCAGCAACTTCGTGCACCAGCGTGATCTGGCCGGCGACGCGCGGCGGCGCCACCACCTTCGACAGGTAATAGGCGAACAACTTGCCGTCGCCGGGGTTGGCGATATTGGCATATTTGAACTTCACGTCCTCGATGATCTTCGTCAGCGTGAAGCTGCCATCCGGCTTGACGATGGCCTGGTTGTTGTAGCGGCGCACGGCAGTGCCGCGGAACGCGAGTTTGTGATTCCAGATCACCTCGGCGCCGTTCTTGGGAATCGGGAACGGGAAGCCGAGGCGCGCGCCGCTGACATCGTCCGTGCCCTTGAGCGATGCGCGGGTGGCGTTTTCGACCGTGGCCTTGTAGATGGCGTCCGGATAGAACGCGTCGCGCAGGGTCTTGTAGACGATCATGTGATAGGTCGGATACATCTCCAGCATGGCCTTCTGGCCGTCGGTGAGATGATCCTGATACTTGGCCATGTTGGCCTTGGTGATGGTGAACTCGGGCGTGCTGACGGCTTTGCCGGCCTGCTTTTCGAGCTGATCCTGGATCGCCTCCGGGTGATCCTTACGCAGTTTTTCGAGCGCCTCCACGGTGTAATGCTTCTGCTCTTCGGTGAAATTGACCGGGCCGGTCCAGGGCGGGATGGTGCCGTCGGCATTGCCGGCCTGCACGGCGCCGACGCAGGTCAGTTCATGGCACAGCTTCGCCGCTTCGGCCGGAGTGGCTTCCGCGTACGCCTGAATAGTGAAAATACCCAGTGCGGCGGCAAGCGCCACACCTGTTTTGAACGTGGACATACAGGATTCTCCTTGGTGTTGCCGACTGCGTGATCGGACGACTTATTGCCAGGGCCACAGCGCGGCTGACGGCGGTTACGCTATTACGATGCCTGCGGATTTTCAAGCAAATGGCCGAGCCGGGACATGACTGTATTCTGCGTCTTGCCTTGTCGGTGCGGCCAATGTGGCTCAGGGTTTAGGGTTTGGCGAACCGGATCTGGCGCGCAGACTTGCGTTGTTCCCGGTATTGCAGCGGCGTCATTCCCGACCAGCGCTTGAACGCGCGGTAGAACGTGCTGGGTTCCGAAAAGCCAGTGAGATAGACGATGTTCTCGATCGGTTCCTCGGTGCGGCTCAGCAGGCGGCGGGCGAGGGCATAGCGAAAATCCGAGAGCAATTCGCTGAAGCTGGTGCCGGCCTGGTTCAGGGCAAAGCGCAGGCGGCGTGCAGGCATGCCCAGTTCCCTGGCGATGTCTTCCAGCGTGCAGTTCTCCAGCTCCAGACGCTGTGCGAACACGGCGCGGATTTTCTCGATCATGTCCATGCGCTCGAGTTTGGAGAGCCGCTTCTCGGCCAGTTCTTCGTGCAGATTGAGTAGGTCCGCATTGCTGTGCGGCGAGCGGTAGGTGAGCAGGGCCGGATCGAACCAGACTTCGCTTTCTTCGCCCTCGAATTCCACCGCGCAACCGAAAACTTTTTCGTACTCCGCCTGCGGGCTGCGGCGGCTGCACGACAGGCGCACGCGCAGCGGCTGGTATTGGTGATCGGTGACCGCCTGGACAAAACGGATCACGCTGTAGACGACGCAGATTTCCGTATGCCTGAGCTGTGGGGCGCTGAGTGCCGCGCTGCGGATGCCGGCGCGGACGCCATTCTGATCCCGGATCACGCGGATGTTGAGTGCGTCGCTGATCAGGCGCAGATATTTGAGCGAGCGGAACGCGCCGTCGGTGAACGTGGGACTGCTGAACATCAGGTACTGGATGACCTCGCCCTGGAATACCGGCAGGTGAGGGCAGAGATGCAGCCCGATATCGGGATCGCCGGTGACCGCTTCCACCGTTTCCCAGAAAAATGCCTGCAACTGGTGCGGCGTGCGCAGTTCGCGCAGCGATAGCTTTTCGACGTTGTATCCCAGGCGGGTGTAGATTGCATCGACATCCAGTCCGGCCTTGACCATGCCTTCGTGAACGATTTGCAGCATGTGACCGGAATCGCGCATAGAGCTGTCGGTGCGGGTGAGGGACGGACTGTCGCAATGTTAACAGCGATTAGTGGCTGGATTGACAGGGGCGTATCGCATTGCAGTCAATGCTGGCCCCGGGAAAGACTGTTAGCTTGAAAGACAGATGGCTATAGTGGCCGCGGGGCTAAAAGAATAATGGAGGGGGTATGGCTAAAATTTTGCGGGTAGCCGTTCTGAGCGGGCTTTGCCTGGTCTGTGGCAGCGCCTATGCGCTGGATTACCAGTGGAACGATTTTGGCTTTACCTGGAAAAACCGCGTCTCCGCCGGCGCCGCATTCCGCATGAAGAAGCCCAGCGGCAACCTCATCGGCAAGCTCAATACCCCGGGGCAGCAGAATTTATGCGTCCCGGACGACTGCATCTCCTTTACCGGCGACCCTGGGCCCAACCAGCGGCTGGTCGATGCCGCGGGTTCGTTTTTTGGCGGAAACTCGGACAACGGCGAGATGAATTACCAGCGCTATGACGTCGTCGCCGCGGCGGCCTTGCTGGATACCGATTTCAAGGTGACTTATCACGACTTCATGGTTCGCGTGAGAGGCTTCGGCTACTTCGACCCGGTCAACAACGATTTCAAGGAACACCACAACAACACGCTTTATCAGCCTGCGGAAACGCGCCGCTCCAGCGATGCCAATCGCCGTATCGGCAAGAACTTCGAGTTGATGGATGCCTACGGGCAGTACTCGTTCGACGCGTTTGACCATCACGCCGTGTTCTCGCTCGGCCAGCAGGGCATCCGCTGGGGAGAGAGCACCTTGGTGGCGGTCAACAGCCTTGCGGAAATCAACCCGCCGAGTCAGGCCAATCTCTACATGCCGGGTATCCAGTTCAATGAGCTGTTTCTGCCGGTGCCGGCGGCCTTGCTGTCGGTGGACGTCGCCTCGGGCCTGACGGTTGACCTGATGTACCAGTTTGGCTGGCGGCCGGTGCAGTTCGCCGCGGCCGGCAGCTTCCTGTCCAGCAGCGACATCATCTGAGGTGGCAGCTATGTGACCATCGGCCTTGGCCAGTTCCCGGAAGACCCCGATGGCAAACTCAAGCCGGCCGGTGTTCTGGGACTGATTTCGTCCACGTCGTTTACCGCCCATATGTTGCCGGATGATTACGGCGATCCGAAAAACGGCGGACAGTACGGCGCCAAGCTGACCTATAGTGCCGACTGGCTCAATGGCGGCACCGAGCTGGGGTTCTACTATCTCAACTATCACAGCCGCCTGCCGTATCTGAGCACCTATGCGGCGAACAAGTCCTGTGCGCGCGATTCGGCCAACGCTGCGCAGGCCGCCGTTGATTGCAAGGGCTTCAATGGCACCCTCAATGTCGCGGGCATCGGTCTGGAGCCGGCGCCGATCGACACCATCAAGCCGTTCTTCGATTACCCCGAGAACATCCACATGTTCGGGGTCAGCTTCAACACCAATATTGGCAGTTGGTCGCTGGCGGGAGAATTTTCCTACCGTCCGAATCTGCCGCTGCAGATTCAATACAGCGACGTGATTTTTGCCAGTCTGCAACCGGCCTTGCCGCGGGTTGAACAGGATCTGCCGCTGGTGGTTGCCAACATCGAGTTGCCCAGTTCCCGCGAAGCCGCACCGGATTTCCTGAGCCGCTATCGCAATATTGAAATCCAGCCCAATCAGCTGATTCGCGGCTATCAGCGTTTCAAGGTCGGGCAATATGATTTCACTGGCATCAAGGCATTCTCGACCAATCCGTTCGGCGCCGATCAGATCATCTGGATCGCCGAAGTCGGTGCCACTCAGGTTTTCGATCTGCCGTCGCTGGATCGTTTGCAGATCGAAGGCAACTCGCCGCTGGATACGCATCACAGCCCCGGTGCCGACGGCACCGGTCAGCCCGGCGGCAAGCCCGACACCCACACTTTCAATCCGACGCAGCAGAACGATGGTTTTGCGACGCGCTTTGCCTGGGGTCTGCGCTCCATCGTTCAGATGGAATATGACAATGTCGTGTTTGGCTGGAACCTGAAACCACAGTTCATCCTGATGCATGACATGACCGGCATCGCGCCGTTCCCCAACCAGAACTTCGTGCAGGGTACCTCGCAGATCATTGCGGGTACCGATATCAATATCACGCAGAACCTGTCGGGTAATGTGCAGTATCACTGGTACTTCGGTGGTGGACGCAACAATGCCATGATCGACCGCGACAATGCCGCGGTCAGCGTCAGCTATTCGTTCTGAGTACGCCAGCGATGAGCAAACCCAATGCTCTTAAGCGTCTGCTGGCTCAGGCACGGCACCTGCCTGAGCCCCTGCAGGCGCCGCTGATCAGCACCGGCTTCGGGTTTGCGGTGCGCTTTGCCGGCACCGGCGGCGTGCGGTTTGAGCAGCTGGAAGAGGGCTGCGCCGTGGCGACGCTGCGCAATCGCCGCAAGGTGCGCAATCACATCGGCACCATCCACGCTGCCGCGATGGCCTTGCTGGCGGAAACCGCGACCGGCGCGGTGTTCGGACTCAGCGTGCCCGATACGCATTTGCCGCTGCTCAAGAGCATGCAGGTGAATTATCTGCGACGCGCAGAGGGCGACTTGCGGGCGGTAGCGACGCTCAGCGCGCTGCAACAGCGCGCGATTGCCACGCAGGCCAAGGGCGATCTGGTGGTACCTGTCACCGTGACCGACGCCAGTGGTCTGGAGCCGATCCAGTGCCAGATGACCTGGGCTTGGGTGCCCAAGAAGAAACGATAAGCGCATTGCCAGGCGCGGCGGTCGCGAGTCTGGGTGATCTCAATTCGCGTGCGCGGATTCGGATTGTGCGGCAGTCATGGCATCATATGCGCCCTCGTTGGGGCGTCACCTCAGATCTGACGGCCCCGACGGCGCGGAGTCACTCGTGCCCGTAGCTCAGTTGGATAGAGCACCCGCCTTCTAAGCGGGTGGTCGGTGGTTCGAATCCACCCGGGCGCACCAAATTCAGCTTCATTACCGAATTCCGTGACTGGAACGCACTACCAGTCATAACCGTTCGAACCAGCGGCAACGATCCCGAAGGGGCGAAGCGCAAGGAGCTGAGCTATCCCACCCGGGCGCACCAATTCGTGCGGGCTAAGGCCCGCCTTACAGCAAATGCAGCGCCGCCAGTGCCGCGGCAGCGGGCAGCGCCTGAACGACGAGGATCTTGCGGCCGACCGTGATGCCGCCAAAAACGCCGGCAACCAGCACGCAGCACAGGAAAAAATTTTTGACCGCGAATCCGGCTGGGCCAAGGCTCAAGCCCCAAAGTAGGCCGGCTACCAGAAAGCCGTTGTACAACCCCTGGTTGGCCGCCAGTGTTTTTGACTCGGCGGCGAATTCCGGGGTCAGGCCAAACACGCGCCGGCCGTAGGGCTTGTCCCACAGCAGCATTTCCACGATCACGATGTAGACATGAATCAATGCGACGAGTGCGATCAGTCCGTTGGCAATCATTTGCGGCTCCCCCTGTGTTTCGGTGCGCCGAGCTTATCTCCGATTGTTCAGACGCAGTTAGCGAACGGGCGCTCCTCACTCGGAGCGAGTGGCCGGTGCGTGCGGCAAGTGGACGGTATCCTGCGGCGCATGCACCGAGAATTGCCAGGGCAGCGCAGGTGCGGATTGCCGCACGGCAATGG